>NZ_JBEXCW010000011.1:48328-158695 GCF_040605435.1 Streptomyces sp. NPDC005574 | reverse complement strand
CCCATTTTTTAACAATTGTGTTTGTGTTAAGAGTGTTGTGTTAAAACGAGGGGAGCGGGGCGCCCCGGATGTCCGGGGCGCCCTTCGCCGTCGTAACCGCTGCGGGGTGGGGCCGGGGGACCAGGCCGGCGCCCGCTACCGCCGCTCAGCCGTCCCGGCGCCGCTATCGCCCGCTCAGCCGTCCCGGCGGTGCCGTCCGCCCGTCGTCTCGGGTTCCTCGGTGGCGGCCTCGCGCTCCCGCTCCGCCTTCTCCTCGGCCTCCATCTCGGCGAACACGTCGATGGGGGCCGGCGCCTTGGCGAGGAAGACCCAGGTGAGCCAGACCGCGAGCAGGAACGGCGGGATCTTCAGGGCGACCAGGACCCAGCCCAGCTGCGCGGTGTTCGCCCACCAGTACAGCGGGAAGAGGATCGCGCACTTGGCGAGCAGGATCAGACCCCACGCCCAACTGGCCTTGGCGTACGCCTTCTTGCGGCCCGGGTTCCGCTTGCGCCAGGAGAGGTTCTCCTTGAAGACGGGACCGAGGATCAGCCCGATCAGCGGGACACCGCACAGGGTCGTGACGATGTACGCCACCGCCAGGCCCAGCGTGTACAGCATGCCGGGCAGGTAGAAGTCCTTGGCGTTGCCGGTCATCATCGCGAAGACGACGCCGAAGGCGACCCCGAAGACACCGCTGAAGGCGTGCTTGACGGTGTCCTTCTTGACCAGCCGGACCACGACCAGGGCGAGCGACACGCCGAGGGCGGCGATGGCCGACCAGTGCAGGTCCTTGTTGATCGTGAAGATGGTGACGAAGAGCAGCCCCGGCAGCACGGTCTCGACCATGCCCCGCACGCCGCCGAACGCCTCGAACAGCGCGGCCTCGGTGACCGCCCGGGCGTCCCGCTGCCGGGCGTCTTCGGTGTCTTCGGTCGGCTTGTCGAGCGACGTCACCGGCTACTCCCGTCCGAGGGGTCTCAGTTCGTATTTGGGGTTGAACAGCACGCGGCGGCCGCGGCTCATCGAGATCCGGCCCGATGCGATCAGCTTGCGTCCGGGCTCTATGCCCACGATGGAGCGCCTGCCTAGCCACACCACGTCCAGAGCGGCGGTGCCGTCGAACAGCTCGGCCTCCAGGGCCGGGACTCCGGCGCGCGGCCGCAGGGTGACCGTGCGCAAGGTACCAGTAACGGTCACGACCTGGCGGTCGTGACAGTCGCCGATGCGTGTGCAGCCCGCCGTCTCGGCATCCTCGCGCAGCTCCTCGGACTCCAGGTCCTCCTGCGACGAGGAGAGCCGGTCGAGCATGCGCCGGAACCGGCCCACCGGCTTCTCGGAACGGGGAACAGCACTCATATCTGAAGCGTACCGGGACACGCCGACAGCTTCGTACCCACCGCGCAGGCGTTCGCACCGGCCCCGTCCGCGCGACGGGTCACTTCTCGAACCGGTACCCCATCCCGGGCTCCGTGATGAAGTGCTTCGGGTGGGAGGGGTCCGCCTCCAGCTTGCGCCGCAGCTGGGCCATGTACACGCGCAGGTAGTTCGTCTCCGTCCCGTACGACGGGCCCCACACCTCCTGCAGCAGCTGCTTCTGGCTGACCAGGCGGCCGGAGTTGCGCACCAGCACCTCCAGCAGGTGCCACTCGGTCGGGGTGAGCCGGACGTCCCGGCCGTCCCGGTTGACCTTCTTCGCGGCCAGGTCGACGGTGAAGCCCTCGGTCTCCACCAGTACGTCGTCCTCGCCGCCGCCGGTGGGCTCGGCGCGGCGGACGGCGGCGCGCAGCCGGGCCAGCAGCTCGTCCATGCCGAACGGCTTGGTGACGTAGTCGTCGGCACCGGCGTCCAGTGCCTCGACCTTCTCGTCCGAGGAGTGCCGGGCGGACAGCACCAGGATCGGCACGCGGGTCCAGCCGCGCAGGCCCCTGATCACCTCCACGCCGTCCATGTCGGGCAGGCCGAGGTCGAGGACGACCACGTCGGGGTGGCGGGCGGCGGCGAGCCGGAGGGCGGTGGCTCCGTCGTGGGCCGCGTCGACCTCGTACTTGCGGGCCCTGAGGTTGATCACGAGGGCGCGCACGATCTGCGGCTCGTCGTCGATCACGAGCACCCGGGTCATGTGGCCTGCCTTTCCGGTGGTACGGCGTGCTGGAGCTCCGGGCGCGTTCCCGCCGCGCGGAGCGTGAGGACCATGGTGAGGCCCCCGCCGGGGGTGTCCTCGGCGGTGAGGGTGCCGCCCATCGCCTCGGTGAAACCGCGGGCGACCGCGAGGCCGAGGCCCACGCCCGCGCCGCGCGGGGCGTCGCCGTAGCGCTGGAAGGGCTCGAAGATGCGTTCCTTGGCGTCGTCGGGGACTCCCGGGCCGCGGTCGACCACCCGCACCTCGACCCGGTCGGCGATGGCGCTGGCGGACACCAGGACGGTGTCGCCGGGCGCGCTGTACTTCACGGCGTTCTCCACCAGGTTGGCGGCCGCCCGCTCCAGCAGCCCGGCGTCCACGGCGACCATGGGCAGCGCCTCGGGGACGTCGAGTTCGACGCTGTCCTCGGGCACCCCGCCGAGCGCCATCGGCACCACCTCGTCGAGGTCGATCTCACGGATCAGCGGGGTGACCGTGCCGGTCTGGAGGCGGGACATGTCGAGCAGGTTGCCCACCAGGTGGTCGAGACGGTCGGCGCCCTCCTCGATGCCCTCCAGCAGCTCCGCCCGGTCCTCCTCGGACCAGGCGACGTCGTCGGAGCGCAGGCTGGAGACGGCGGCCTTGATGCCGGCCAGCGGCGTGCGCAGGTCGTGGCTGACGGCGGCCAGCAGGGCCGTGCGGATGCGGTTGCCCTCGGCGAGCGTGCCGGCCCGGTCCGCCTTCTCCTGCAGGCGGGTGCGGTCCAGTACGACGGCGGACTGGGCGGCGAAGGCGGCGAGCACCCGGCGGTCCTCCGCGGGCAGCACCCGGCCGGTCAGCGCGAGGGCCATGTGGTCGCCGACCGGCATGTCGACGTCGGCCTCCTCGGGCCGCTCCAGCGGCCGTCCGAGGCCCACTCGGCCCGCGCAGGTCCAGGGGGCGACGTCGCTCTCCCGTTCCAGCAGGGCCGCCGACTCCATGCCGAAGGTCTCGCGGACGCGCTCCAGGAGGTCCTCCAGGCCGGTCTCGCCGCGCAGCACGTTGCCGGCGAGGAAGGAGAGGATCTCCGACTCGGCGCGCAGCCGGGCCGCCTGGTGGGTGCGGCGGGCCGCGAGGTCGACGACGGAGGCGACCGACACCCCGACGGCCACGAAGATCGCGATGGCGACGATGTTCCGCGGGTCGGCGATGGTCCAGCGGTGCAGGGGCGTTGTGTAGAAATAGTTGAGCAGCAGGGAGCCGACGGCCGCCGACGCCAGCGCGGGGAGGAGTCCGCCGAGCAGGGCCGCCGCGACGGTCAGCGTGAGGAACAGCAGCATGTCGTTGGCGAGGCCGAGGTGGACGGTGTTCAGCAGGACGGCGAGCACCGCCGGCCCGACGACACCGACGAGCCAGCCCCACACGACCCGGGACCGTCCGAGCCGGGCGCCCCGGGCCACGGGCAGACCGCGCCCCTTGGCGACCTCGTCGTGGGTGACGATGTGCACGTCGAGGTCGGGACCCGACTCCCGGGCCACCGTGGCGCCGACGCCTGGTCCGAAGACGTACTGCCAGCTCTTGCGGCGCGAGGAGCCGAGGATGATCTGGGTGGCGTTGACGCCGCGGGCGAAGTCCAGCAGCGCGGCCGGTATGTCGTCGCCGACGACATGGTGGAAGGTGCCGCCCAGGTCCTCCGCCAGGGTGCGCTGCACGGCCAGTTCCTTGGGAGAGGCCGAGGTCAGGCCGTCGCTGCGGGCTATGTAGACGGCCAGCACCTCGCCGCCGGCACCCTTCTCGGCCAGCCGGGCGGCCCGGCGGATCAGCGTCCGGCCCTCCGGGCCGCCGGTGAGGCCGACGACGATCCGCTCGCGGGAGCCCCAGATCTTCGACACGTGGTGCTCGCTGCGGTACTGCTTCAGGTACGCGTCGACACGGTCGGCCACCCACAGCAGCGCCAGTTCGCGCAGCGCGGTGAGGTTCCCGGGCCGGAAGTAGTTCGACAGGGCCGCGTCGACCTTGTCGGACTTGTAGATGTTGCCGTGGGCCATGCGGCGGCGGAGCGCCTGTGGCGACATGTCGACCAGTTCGATCTGGTCGGCCCGCCGGACCACCTCGTCGGGCACGGTCTCCTGCTGCCGTACGCCCGTGATCGACTCGACGACGTCCCCGAGCGACTCCAGGTGCTGGATGTTCACCGTCGACACCACGTCGATGCCGGCGGCGAGCAGTTCCTCCACGTCCTGCCAGCGCTTGGTGTTGGCCGAGCCGGGGATGTTGGTGTGGGCCAGTTCGTCCACGAGGGCGACCTCGGGCCGCCGGGCGAGGACGGCGCGCACGTCCATCTCGGTGAAGACGGTGTCGCGGTAGCCCAGCTCCTGGCGGGGGACCTGCTCCAGGCCGTGCAGCATCACCTCGGTGCGGGGCCGGCCGTGGTGCTCCACGACGGCGACCACGCAGTCGGTGCCCCGCTCCACACGCCGGTGCGCCTCGGACAGCATGGCGTACGTCTTGCCGACGCCCGGTGCCGCACCGACGTATATCCGAAGCTTGCCGCGTCCCATGGCCTCATTGTCTTCCGCTCCGTGCCGCCCGCGCAGCGTCGACCCTACGGCGGGCGATCGCGGCGAACCGGCCGGAAGGCGGCTGCGGCGCCGCCTTTGACACAACCCTGACGCCGTGGCGCTCGCGCCGGATTCCGCCGGGCACGGGAAAGGGCCGCACTCCTGTGGGAGTACGGCCCTGTTCGCGCGGTGTGTGGTCTAGCGGACCTCGGTGATCTCCGGTCCGCGCTGGAGCTGGCCCATGCCACCGGAGAAGCGGGAGGTGCCGTCGTCCTGCTGGACGCCCTCGGGCACCATCTGCGCGTCGTTCGGCAGCTTCAGGACGATCGGGTCGCGGGGCGCCATCGGGCCCTCGCCGCGGACCACGACCGTGTCACGGAAGATCTGTTCGAGCAGCCCGGCGGCCTGCGGCTGCACCGCGCCCTGACCGGAGATCACTCCGCGCAGGAACCAGCGGGGGCCGTCCACGCCGACGAACCGCACGACCTGGAAGCCGCCCGTGCCGTCCGGCAGCTGCACCGGCACCTGGGCCCTGAGCTCCCAGCCCAGCGGACCCTCGACCTCGTCGACGATGCCGCCCTGCTGGGTGATGCCGGAGCCGATCTCCTCGCGCACCTCGCCCCAGATGCCCTCGCGCTTGGGAGCGGCGAAGGCCTGGAGCTGGATGGCGCTGTCGCGCAGCACGACGGTGGCCGCGACGATCGCGTCGCCCGCGACCTCAACCCGCAGCTCCATGCCGTCGACGCCCGGTACGAACATGCCGCCCAGGTCGACCCGGCCCTCGGCCGGGTCGCGGACCTCGGTGCCGTCCCAGGGTCCGTCGGGACGGGGCTCCGGCTCCAGCCGGACGCGCTTGCGCTCGCCCTCTTCGTCCGCCTCAGCGTCGACGCTGTCGACGACCTGCTCGGCCTCGCCGGCCGCGTCCTCGGCGGCACCCTTATTCTTGCGACGTCCGAACACGTCACTGTCCTTCCCGGTCGGATACGACCGAAGCGTATCGATTCCCACCCGCCCCGCCGCCTGCGACGGCAGGGCCACTTGTGCCGCTTGCGCCGCCCACCGCGGCATGACCTCCGGTGGACCCGAAGCCCCCTTCGGCCCGTGCCGAGTCGGGAAGCTCCGCGACCTCCTGGAAGCGGACCCTCTCGACCTGCTGGACGACCAGTTGGGCAATCCGGTCGAAACGCTCGAACCGCACCGACTCGCGCGGGTCGAGATTCACCACGATCACCTTGATCTCCCCACGGTACCCGGCATCAACCGTCCCCGGGGCATTCACGAGAGCGACACCGCAGCGGGCGGCGAGGCCGGATCGGGGGTGCACGAAGGCCGCGTACCCCTCCGGCAGCGCGACAGACACCCCCGTGGGCAGTACGGCCCGCTCGCCCGGCGCTAGTTCACGGCTCTCGGTGGTGCGCAGATCGGCTCCCGCGTCACCGGGATGTGCGTACGCCGGAAGCGGTACGTCGGGGTCGACGCGCCGGATCAGGACGTCCACGGGGTCGGGGCTCACGGGTTCACCTCGAAGGCCCGGGCACGCCGGAGCCGGTCGGGGTCGCTCAGGGCGGCCTGGATCTCTTCCTGACGGCCGTTCTCGGTGAAGTGGTCGACCTTCACCTCGACGAAGAGGGCGTCGGCCCGGACGGCGACGGGCCCCTCGGGGCCGCCGATGCGGCCGGTGGCGGACGAGTAGATCTTGCGCCGGGCCACCGCGGTCACCTCGGCCTCCAGGTACAGCACGGTGCCGACGGGCACGGGCCGTACGAAGTCGGTCTCCAGCCGCCCGGTCACGGCGATCGTGCGCAGGAGCCAGTTCAGTGAGCCGAGGGTCTCGTCGAGGGCGGTCGCGAGCACTCCGCCGTGCGCCAGGCCGGGGGCGCCCTGGTGGGCGGGCCGCACGGTGAACTCGGCGGTGAGGGACACGCCCTCCCCGGCCCGCGCCTCCAGGTGCAGGCCGTGCGGCTGCTCGTCGCCGCAGCCGAAACACCGGCCGTAGTGCGCACCGAGAAGCTCACCGGGTGCGGGAGCGTCGGGGTGCCGCACCGGCTTCAGGGCGTCGGCGGGAGGCTGAAGAGCTGCGGAAGTACCACTCACAGGCGCAGACCTTACCCGCGCGTCGGTACCGACCCGACACCGTGCCAAGCTTGGCCGTATGCAGCCCTCCGCCGTCCCGTACGAAGAACGCCTCACCGCCCCCCGCTCCTGGTGGCTGATCTCCTTCCTGGTGGGCGTCGCGATGGCACTGATCCTGCTGCCCTTCGGCACCCTGCCGATGCTCGGGGGCCTGGTGGGCGGGACGGCGGCCGCGGCGGTCGTCGCGAGCGCGTACGGCTCGCTGCGCATCCGGGTCGTGGGCGGTCTGCTGATCGCGGGCGAGGCGAAGATCCCGGTGACGGCCCTGGGTGAGGCGGAGATCCTGGACCCGGAGGAGGCCCGCGCCTGGCGCACGTACAAGGCCGACACCCGGGCCTTCCTGCTGCTGCGCGCCTACATCCCCCGCGCCCTGCGCGTGCAGGTCACCGACCCCGCCGATCCGACGCCGTACCTGTACCTGTCGACGCGGGAGCCGGAGCGGCTGGCCGAGGCCCTGCAGCAGGCCCGGACCGCGGCCTAGTGCCGTGACAAGGTTCACCGGCTCCGGCAAACCCTTCCGGTCACGGCACTAGAACATTCGCGCGGGGTGTCGCCCCGCGGGTGACCGCACGGCGCCGGACGGGGTCTCCCCCGGGCCGGCGGGTGCGGGCCACACCGCGTGTGTGCGGGCGGCGCGGGGTTCAGCGCCCGGTCTCCCAGTGGCCGGATCCGAGTTCTCTGGTGACGTCGTCGATGGAGATCGGGTTCGCGGGCTCCTCCAGCGGCGGCAGCGCGGGCAGCGCGTCCCACGGCACCTGGAGCTTGCGGAGGTCCGTGCGGATGCGGGCGGCCAGTTTTCTGGTGTCCCGGCGGTTCATGACCGCCCCGACCGCGGCACCCACCATGAAGGGCATCAGGTTCGGCAGGTTGCGCACCGTGCGCTTCATGATCTGCTGGCGCAGCTCGCGCTTCATGTGGCCGTTCAGCGCCGTGCTCACGGTCGACGGCCTGACCACGTCGATCCCGCGCTCGCCCGACCACGAACTGAGGTAGGCGGTGCTGCGCTGCTTCAGGTTTCCGGGCGGCCGTACGCCGTAGACCTCGTGGAGTTCGGCGATCAGCTTCAGCTCGATCGCGGCGACGCCGGTGATCTCGGCGGCCAGTTCGGTGGGCATCGCCGGGGGCACGGGCAGCATCGCGGCCGCCCCGATCCCGGCGCCGACCGTGGAGGTGGCGTTGGCCGCGCCCGCGACGAGCTTGTCGGCGAGCTCTTCGGGCCCCAGGCCCGGGAACTGTTTGCGGAGCGCCGCGAGGTCCCGTACGGGGATCCGCGGGGCGATCTCGATGATCCGGTCGGCGAGGTACCCGAGTCCGGCCCTGGCGTGGCCGGCGCTCCTACGGACGCCTTCCCTGGCCTTGTCCCGGATTCCCGCCGCCCGTCGCCGGGCGACGGGCGCGGGAACCTCCGCCGGCGCCGGGAGGTCACCCGGGTCGGCCGACGGTTCGAGCGAGGCCGCTCCGATGTCGGATGAGCCCCGCTCGTCGTCACGCGCGTCGTGAGGGCCTGTGTACGGCCCGTGGTCCGCCTTCCGGAGAGGAAAGCGGCGCTTCCGAGGTGGGGTCGAGCCAGTCACGGCCGACCCGCCCTCAGTCGCAGTCGCGGCAGATGGGCTGACCGTTCTTCTCGCGGGCCAGCTGGCTGCGGTGGTGCACCAGGAAGCAGCTCATGCAAGTGAACTCGTCCTGCTGCTTGGGCAGTACCCGTACGGCCAGCTCTTCGTTCGAGAGGTCCGCGCCGGGCAGTTCGAGGCCTTCCGCGGCCTCGAACTCGTCGACGTCAACGGCGGATGTCGACTTGTCGTTCCGCCGGGCCTTCAGCTCCTCAAGACTGTCGGAATCGACGTCGTCGTCGGTCTTGCGTGGGGTGTCGTAATCCGTTGCCATGTCGCTCTCCCCCTCTGGGTGTCTGCGGTGTCTCCAGCGCACGTAACGCGTGAGAGGCCGGACTTGTGCCCGACCCGAGGCGGAGATTTTGCCTCACATCAAGGTCTGTTACTCAATCGACACCCAACCGGACCCCTCGAGAGTGATCGGCTTGGATGGCGAACGGGACCGTACACGGTCCCCATGCCGCTCTACAAAGGCGTCTCACCGTGTACTTCCCGTGATCAGGACCCCCGAAAACCCGGATTTACCCGGCTTTCCGGCAGGTTGCGTGATCACCGACAGTAGATGGCCGGAAATTCGCCCTTGTGATCGAAGACACACGGGACAGCCACATCAGCGGCCCGAAAATTCCGCGCAAAGCGAACATCCTCGTGTGTCGGGACATGCTCTCAGACAGGCAGCGTGACTCGCATCACCAGCCCACCTCCCTCGCGCGGCTGCGCCGAGATGTGCCCGCCGTGCGCCCGGGCCACGGACCGGACGATGGACAGTCCGAGGCCCACACCCTTGTCACTGCCGGTGCGCTCGGTACGCAGCCGCCTGAACGGCTCGAAGAGGTTGTCGATCTCGTACGCCGGCACGACCGGTCCGGTGTTGGACACCAGCAGGACCGCCTGGCCGTGCTGGATCTCCGTGTGCACCTCGACCCAGCCATTGTCGGGCACGTTGTAGCGCACCGCGTTCTGAACCAGGTTCAGCGCGATCCGCTCCAGCAGCACGCCGTTGCCCTGCACCACCGCGGACTTCTGCTCGCTGCGGATCTCCACACCCTTGGCCGCCGCCTCGGCGAGCACCTGGTCGACGGCCTGCTCGGCGACCTCGGCGAGGTCGACCGGCTTGCGCTCGACGATCTGGTTGTCGCTGCGGGCCAGCAGCAGCAGCCCCTCCACGAGCTGCTCGCTGCGCTCGTTGGTGGCCAGCAGTGTCTTGCCGAGCTGCTGGAGCTCCATCGGCGCACCAGGGTCCGACAGGTGCACCTCCAGCAGCGTGCGATTGATCGCGAGCGGGGTCCGCAGTTCGTGCGAGGCGTTGCCGACGAAACGCTGCTGTGCGGTGAAGGCGCGCTGCAGCCGCTCCAGCATGTCGTCGAAGGTGTCGGCCAGCTCCTTCAGTTCGTCGTCCGGGCCGTCCAGTTCGATGCGGCGGGACAGGTCCGAGCCGGCCACCGCGCGCGCGGTGCGGGTGATCCGGCCGAGCGGCGACAGGACCCGGCCGGCCATCGCGTAGCCGAAGGCGAAGGCGATGACCGCGAGACCCAGCAGGGCCAGCAGGGAGCGGCTGAGCAGGTTGTCGAGGGCGTGCTGGCGCTGCTCGCCGACGCAGTTGCTCATCGCGGTGTTGAACACGTCGGGGGTGGCGCTCGCCGGCAGGTCGCAGACCCGGCTGGTGACCTTGCCCTCGGTGATCTTGAACGGCAGGTCACTGCCCACGTTCAGGGCCTGCGCGGCCAGCAGATAGATGATCGACAGCAGCAGGATGCCGGCGATCAGGAACATGCCGCCGTAGAGCAGGGTGAGCCGTATGCGGATCGTGGGGCGCAGCCACGGCAGCGGCTGGGCCATCGGCCGGCGGGGGTCCCAGGTGGGTTTCGGGGGCGCCTGCGGGGGCGCGGGAGTGGTGGCCACGGGGCTCAGATCCGGTAGCCGGAGCCGGGCACCGTGACGATCACCGCGGGCTCGCCCAGCTTGCGGCGCAGCGTCATGACGGTCACCCGTACGACGTTCGTGAACGGATCGGTGTTCTCGTCCCAGGCCTTCTCCAGCAACTGCTCCGCCGAGACGACCGCACCCTCACTGCGCATCAGGACCTCCAGCACGGCGAACTCCTTGGGCGCGAGCTGGACCTCCTTGCCGTCGCGGAAGACCTCACGGCGGTTGGGGTCGAGCTTGATGCCGGCGCGCTCCAGGACCGGCGGCAGGGGCACGCTGGTGCGCCGCCCCAGGGCCCGCACGCGGGCCGTCAGCTCGCTGAACGCGAACGGCTTGGGCAGGTAGTCGTCGGCACCGATCTCCAGGCCCTCGACGCGGTCACTGACGTCGCCGGACGCCGTGAGCATCAACACCCGGGTGGGCATGCCGAGTTCGACGATCTTGCGGCAGACGTCGTCGCCGTGCACGAGCGGGAGGTCACGGTCGAGGACGACGACGTCGTAGTCGTTGACGCCGATGCGCTCCAGTGCGGCCGCGCCGTCGTACACGACGTCCACGGCCATGGCCTCCCGGCGCAGTCCGGTGGCCACCGCATCGGCGAGCAGCTGCTCGTCCTCGACGACGAGTACGCGCACGTCGCTTCCTTCCTGTGTCCGCCCGCGCGGTGCCTCTCGGGCATGCGCGGGCAGGGGCTTCGGTGAGTGTGTTGACGCCCATCCTGCCCCTTTCGGCCATAAGTCGGCGGTAAGGCGGGTGAGCGGCCCACTAAGGACCGGTGTGAGGCCCGGGAATGCCAGATTTTCTCCGAGGGTTGAGGTTTCCGTGCAGAGGAGTGAGGGGAGGACGGCTTTACACCCCGCGATCACGCTCTGCATGTACCGCACCACCGTGCGGTACGCAGCGATCCGCTTTCCGCAGAGTGGGCGTGGGTGTCCGGCACCGTCGCCGCCCAGCACGACGGGCAGTGTGCTGGGCATCCAGTGGAGACGTGATCGCCCCTTCCGACCGGCACACCCCCGTGCCATCGACCCACGACCCAGGACGAGGGGGCGCAGCATGGACGCATTCACCGCAGGACTTCGGCAGCGCATAAGGGCGACCGAGTCCGACCTGACGCGGGCTCGCGACGAGGGCGACGACTTCCTCGTCGAGGTGGAACAGGCCGAGCTCGACGACCTGCGCCGCCTCGCCGCCGAGCACGGTGTGGAGGTCGGCGCGTTCTAGCGTCTGTTCAGCACGTACGGCACGACAGCGGGACCCCGGCGAATCCAGCGCCGGGGTCCCCGCTTCGTGTTCCCTCGCTCAGGCCGACCAAGCCTGCGCCCCGGACGAACCCAGCCGGGCCCCGACGGGATCCCGGCGCGGGCCCACCGACGCCCACTCTCCCCACGCGCCGGCCGCGAGAGAGCCGTAGGGGCGCGCCGGTGCCGGGGGGCCCCGAAGGCGAACGAGCCGGAAGCGCGGCGCTTCGACGGTGAACGAGCGATCCAGCTCAGTCGTGCCAGGCGCCGAAGTCCTCCAGGAGCTGCTGGAGGGGCTCGAAGACTCCCGGGGCGGCCGCGATCGTCAGGTCACGTGCGGGGCCTTGTCCGGGGCGTCCACCGGTCAGCGCGCCCGCTTCCCGGGCGATGAGGTCCCCCGCGGCGAGGTCCCACGGGTGGAGGCCGCGTTCGAAGTAGCCGTCGAGGCGGCCCGCGGCGACGTCGCAGAGGTCGACCGCGGCCGAACCGCTGCGCCGGATGTCGCGCAGCAGCGGGATCAGCTTCCGGGCGACCTCGGCCTGGTGGGCGCGGACCTCCAGGACGTAGTTGAAGCCGGTCGACACCAGGGCCTGGTCCAGGGGTGGCGCGGGACGGCAGGCGAGTGCGCGTGCGCCGTCCCAGGCGCCGGTGGCCCACGCTCCGCCGCCGCGGACCGCGTGGTACGTCTCGCCGCGCATCGGGGCCGCGACGACTCCGACGACGGTCTCGCCGTCCTGCTCGGCGGCGATGGAGACGGCCCAAGTGGGCAGGTCGTACAGGTAGTTGACCGTGCCGTCGAGCGGGTCGATCACCCAGCGGACGCCGCTCGTGCCCTCGCTGGAGGCGCCCTCCTCACCGAGGAAGCCGTCGTGCGGGCGGTGTTCGGAGATCAGGTCGGTGATCAGTTTCTCCGCCGCGAGGTCCATCTCGGTGACCACGTCGATGGGGCTGGACTTGGTGGCGGCGACCGCGAGGTCGGCGGGGCGGCCGTCCCGCAGCAGCTCGCCGGCGCGGCGCGCGGCCTCCTGGGCGAGTTCGAGCAGGTGCGGGTGCAGGGGGTCGCTCACGGGGTTCCTCACGCGTAGGGGCTGTCGGCGCCCGCGGCGGCGGGCCGGGGGGCACGGGCCGGGCAGCAGCCGACGGGGCACAGGGTGTGGCTCGCGCCGAGGGCGCCCAGGGCGCAGGGCGTGACCTGCTGTCCGCGTTCGATGCCGGAGCGCTCCAGGACGAGGTCGCGGATCGCGGCGGCGAAGCGGGGGTCGGCGCCGACGGTGGCCGAGCGGCGTACCGGCAGGCCCAGCTCCGCGGCCTTGGCGGTGGCCTCCGTGTCGAGGTCGTAGAGGACCTCCATGTGGTCGGAGACGAAGCCGATGGGGACCATGACGACGGCCGGGACCCCGGCGGCGTGCCGTTCCTCGAGGTGGTCGCAGATGTCGGGTTCGAGCCACGGGATGTGCGGGGCTCCGGAGCGGGACTGGTAGACGAGCTGCCACGGGTGGTCGACACCGGTGCGTTCGCGGACGGCGTCGGCGATCAGCCGGGCGACGTCGAGGTGCTGGCGCACGTACGCGCCGCCGTCGCCGTGGCCCTCGGCGGGGCCGGAGGTGTCGGCGGAGGCGAGCGGGATGGAGTGGGTCGAGAAGGCGAGGTGGGCGCCGTCCCGGACGTCGTCGGGCAGGTCCGCCAGGGAGCGCAGCACGCCTTCGATCATGGGCTCGAGGAAGCCCTCGTGGTTGAAGTAGTGCCGCAGTTTGTCGACCTTCGGCAGCTCCAGGCCCTCCGCCTCCAGCGCGGCGAGCGAGTCCGCGAGGTTCTCGCGGTACTGGCGGCAGCCCGAGTAGGAGGCGTACGCGCTGGTGGCGAGGACCAGGACGCGGCGGCGGCCGTCGGCGACCATCTCGCGCAGGGTGTCCGTCAGGTAGGGGGCCCAGTTGCGGTTGCCCCAGTAGACGGGCAGGTCCAGGCCGTGGTCCGCGAAGTCCTTGCGCAGGGCGTCGAGCAAGGCGCGGTTCTGGTCGTTGATCGGGCTGACCCCGCCGAACAGGAAGTAGTGCTGTCCGACCTCCTTCAGGCGTTCCCGGGGGATGCCGCGCCCGCGCGTGACGTTCTCCAGGAACGGGACCACGTCGTCCGGCCCCTCCGGGCCGCCGAAGGAGAGCAGGAGCAGGGCGTCGTAGGGGGTGGCATCGAGCGCGTCTGGCATGACTCGATCCTGCCACCCGGCACCGACAGCCGGGAAACGGCGGGGCGGCGGGCGGGGGACGCGACCTGCGGCGCGGGGTGGCGGGGAGCGGATCCGGGCCGTCCGAGGGGGTGCGTTAGGGTCACCTTATTCGTAAGCTGTAACGGCCACCTTCACGCCTTACTGCTGTCTGTGCGCCGCACTGAGCGAGCCCTCCCTCCCCGACCGGAGACACCGTGCCCAGCCCGTACCGCGCCCTGTTCGCCGCCCCAGGCTCCACGGCCTTCTCCGCCGCGGGTCTCGTGGGCCGGATGCCGCTGTCGATGATGGGCATCGGCGTGGTGACGATGGTGTCCCAGCTGACCGGACGGTACGGACTGGCGGGCGCTCTGTCGGCCACCATGGCGCTCGCCGCGGCGGCGGTCGGCCCGCAGATCTCCCGGCTGGTCGACCTGCACGGACAGCGGCGGGTCCTGCGGCCGGCGACGCTGGTCGCGCTCCTGGCGTCGGCGGGTCTGCTGCTCGCCGCGCACTACGCGTGGCCGGACTGGGTGCTGTTCGTGTGCGCCGCCGGCATCGGCTCCGTGCCGAGTCTCGGCGCGATGGTCCGGGCCCGCTGGGCGGCGGTCTACCGGGGCACCCCGCAACTGCACACCGCGTACTCGCTGGAGTCCGTGGTGGACGAGGTCTGCTTCATCTTCGGACCGATCATCTCCATCGGGCTGTCGACGGCCTGGTTCCCCGAGGCCGGTCCGCTGCTCGCGGCCTGTTTCCTGGCCGTGGGCGTCTTCTGGCTGACCGCTCAGCGCGCTACGGAACCCGCCCCGCATCCGCGCGACCACCGCGGGGGCGGTTCCGCGCTGCGCGCACCCGATCTGCAGGTCCTGGTGGCCACGTTCGTCGCGACCGGCGCGATCTTCGGTGCGGTCGACGTGGTGACCGTCGCCTTCGCCGACGAGCAGGGGCACAAGAGCGCGGCGAGCGTCGTGCTCGCGCTGTACGCGGCGGGCTCCTGCCTGGCGGGGATCGTGTTCGGGCTGCTGCACTTCAAGGGGGCGCCCGAACGTCGCTGGCTGCTGGGCGTGTGCACCATGGGCGTGAGTATGATCCCCCTCCTACTGGTCGGAAACTTGCCGTTTCTGGCCGTGGCGCTGTTCGCTGCGGGCCTGTCCATCGCTCCCACGATGATCACGACGATGTCTCTCATCGAAAAGCACGTACCACGCGCGCAACTGACCGAGGGCATGACCTGGGTGAGCACGGGGCTCGCGGTCGGGGTGGCGCTCGGCTCATCCGTGGCCGGCTGGGTCATCGACGCGGCCGGTGCGCGTGCGGGGTACGGGGTTCCGGCGGTGTCCGGGGCCGTCGCGGTCGCGGTCGGTTTCCTCGGGTACCGCCGGCTCAACAGGCCGGTTCCGCGTCGGGGAGGCACCGTTGAGCAGCACAGCGAGCGGGAAGAACGGCACGTGGCGTAACTGGGGAGGCAACGTCGTCGGCCGTCCCGCGCGGGAGGTCACGCCCGCCTCGGTCGAGGAGCTCTCCGCGGCCGTACGCAGGGCCGCTGAGGACGGTCTGAAGGTGAAGGCCGTCGGCACCGGGCACTCCTTCACGTCCATAGCCGCCACCGACGGTGTGTTGATCCGCCCTCAACTGTTGACCGGTATACGCAACATTGACCGGGAGGCCGGGACGGTCACGGTCGAGGCCGGCACTCCGCTCAAGAGGCTCAACATGGCCCTCGCGCGTGAGGGCCTGTCGCTCACCAACATGGGCGACATCATGGAGCAGACGGTCTCCGGGGCCACCAGTACCGGCACGCACGGCACGGGCCGTGAGTCCGCCTCGATCGCCGCCCAGATCGCAGCGCTCGAACTGGTCACGGCCGACGGCTCGGTACTCACCTGCTCGGAGAAGGAGAACCCGGAGGTCTTCGCGGCCGCCCGCATCGGGCTGGGCGCGCTCGGCATCGTCACCGCGATCACGTTCGCCGTGGAGCCGGTCTTCCTGCTCACGGCCCGCGAGGAGCCGATGCCCTTCGACCGGGTCCTGTCGGACTTCGACGAACTGTGGGCCGAGAACGAGCACTTCGAGTTCTACTGGTTCCCGCACACCGGCAGCACCAACACCAAGCGCAACAACCGCAGCGCAGGCCCGGCGAAGCCGGTGAGCCCGGTCGCGGGCTGGATCGAGGACGAACTCCTGTCCAACGGCGTCTTCCAGGCGGCCCAGCTGGTCGGCCGCGCGGCGCCCGCCACCGTCCCGGCGATCGCCCGGGTCTCCAGCAGGGCCCTGTCCGCACGGACGTACACCGACATCCCGTACAAGGTGTTCACCTCGCCGCGCCGGGTGCGCTTCGTGGAGATGGAGTACGCGGTCCCCCGCAAGGCCGTCACCGAGGTACTGCGCGAGCTGCGGACCATGGTCGACCGCTCCGGGCTCCGCGTCTCGTTCCCGGTGGAGGTGCGGACCGCTCCGGCCGACGACATCACGCTGTCCACCGCCTCGGGCCGCGACAGCGCCTACATCGCCGTCCACATGTTCAAGGGCACCCCCTATCAGGCGTACTTCACCGCCGCGGAGCGCATCTTCACCGCGCACGAGGGCCGGCCGCACTGGGGCAAGGTGCACACCCGCGACGCCGAGTACTTCGCCGGGGTCTACCCGCGCTTCGCCGAGTTCACCGCCCTCCGGGACCGGCTCGACCCGGACCGGCTGTTCCAGAACGACTACCTGCGCAGGGTGCTGGGAGCGTGACGGACGGGGGCCTTGTGACGCACGGGGCCCCTGTGACGCCCGGGGCGACGTGACTTCAGAGGCCACTGCGACGCCCGGGACGAGGAACAGGCCGGCGGGGACGAGCCCTCCAAACCATTGGTTCCGTTTCTGCCGATTGCGTGAAGTACGCCACTTCCAAGATCGCGGAAGCCCCGGAGGGACGGCCAAGTCCCGTCCCTTGCAAGAAGTTCGGCGGCGTGCCAATCCACGCAGGTGGTCCGAATGGAGTACTGTGGCGAGCCCTGGGTCAAGTCTCCCGCCAGGGCGTCCGTGGCCACCAAGGACCGCCAGGAGGGGGCCAGTTGCACAGGGTGACGGAGTTGGTCACTTAGCGTTGCGAACAGGTAACCGTGCCATAACGGCGTGACCGGGCCCGCGTCCGACACGCCGGGCAACTCGGCAAGGTTGTGGCAGGCTGCACCCGGGCAGGCCACACTCGACTAGCGGAAGCAGCGACGCACGTGACGTCGGCAGGCACCACCCGGGAGGTCCCCATGCCCGAACTGCGTGTCGTGGCCGTCTCCAATGACGGCACACGGCTGGTGCTGAAGGCTGCGGACAGCACGGAGTACACGCTTCCGATTGACGAGCGTCTGCGCGCCGCCGTACGCGGCGACCGTCCCCGCCTCGGCCAGATCGAGATCGAGGTGGAGAGCCATCTCCGCCCCCGAGACATCCAGGCGCGGATACGTGCGGGTGCGACCGCGGAAGAGGTCGCCCACCTCGCCGGTATCCCCGTCGACCGCGTACGGCGCTTCGAGGGCCCCGTGCTCGCCGAGCGCGCCTTCATGGCCGAGCGGGCCCGCAAGACGCCCGTCCGCCGGCCCGGTGAGAACGCCGGACCCCAGCTCGGCGAGGCCGTGCAGGAGCGTCTGCTGCTGCGTGGCGCCGAGAAGGACACCGTCCAGTGGGACTCGTGGCGCCGCGACGACGGGACCTGGGAGGTCCTGCTCGTCTACCTGGTCGCGGGCGAACCGCACTCGGCGAGCTGGACCTACGACCCGCCCCGGCGGCTCGTCCAGGCGGTCGACGAGGAGGCACGCTCGCTGATCGGCGAGTCCGAGGACCTCGCCGCGCCGGAGCCCAGCTTTCCCTTCGTACCGCGCATCGCCCGACTGCCCCGGGACCGTCCGCTGGACCGCGCCCTCGACCGGGCGCTGGAGCGTCCCGTCCTGCCGCCGCCGGAGCCCGTCGAGGAGAGCACGAGCGAACGGGACTCGCTGACCAGCCTGCTGGAGGCGGTGCCCAGCTTCCGGGGCGACCTGGTGGTGCCGGAGCGCCCGGCGGAGCCTCCCGTGGAGGAGGAGCCCGACCCCGAGCCGGACGCGGAGGAGCCCCCGGCCCCCGCGGCCTCGGCCGGTGCCGGTTCCGCCTACGCGGACGTCCTCATGCCTCGTTCCGTCGGCAGCCACCGTGACCGCCTCGTCGGCGCGACGGACCGCCAGGCCGAGGCGGACGGCGTCCGGCCGGGCCGCCGCGCGGCGGTCCCGAGCTGGGACGAGATCGTGTTCGGAACCCGGCGCAAGAAGCAGGAGTAATCCCGTCGCACGAGGGAGGGCCCACCGCACAGCAGCGGTGGGCCCTCCCTCGTCGTCGTCCTAGGACCCACACGTCTCCAGGGCCCTCACGGCGGACGGCCCCGCGCGTCGCGCCCTGCCGCGCGCGAGCCGTCCGTCGCGCCGGGGGGCCCTACTGCGGGTCGGCGCCCACCGCCACCGGTCGTTCGGGGTCCGACGACCACTGCGACCACGAACCCACGTACAGCGCGGCCGGGATGCCCGCCACCGCGAGGGCCAGTACCTCGTGCGCGCCGGAGACCCCGGAACCGCAGTACACGCCGACGTCCGCCCCTTCGGCCGCCCCGAGTCCCTTGAAACGCGCGGCCAGTTCCTCCGTGGGCAGGAAGCGCCCGTCCGTTCCCACGTTCTGTGTCGTGGGCGCGGAGACGGCGCCGGGGATGTGACCGCCGACCGGGTCGATCGGCTCCACCTCACCGCGGTACCGCTCCCCCGCGCGCGCGTCGAACAACACACCGGACCGCGCCAGTGCCGCGGCCCCGTCCGCGTCGAGCAACCCCACCGCACCGGGCACGGGTTCGAAGTCACCCGGCGCCACCGACACCGGCGCCGCCGTCTCCAGCGCCCCTTCCCAGGCCGTCAATCCGCCGTCGAGCACTCGCACGTCCGGGTGACCCGTCCAGCGCAGCAACCACCACGCGCGGGCCGCCGCCCAGCCCTGTCCGCCGTCGTACGCCACGACCGGCGTCCCGGACGACACACCCGCCCGTCGCATGGCGGCGCCGAACTCCGCGACGTCGGGCAGCGGATGACGTCCGCCGGCACCGGGAGCGCCCGCGAGTTCCCTGTCCAGGTCGACGTAGACCGCGCCCGGAAGGTGCCCGGCCTCGTAGGCGGCACGGCCGTCGAAGGGCGGTTCACCGGCCGCCCTGGCCACGCTGAGCTGCCAGCGGACGTCGAGCAGTACCGGCGGGTTCTGCCCTGCCAGGTCGCTCTCGAGTTGGGATGCGGAGATGATGGCGTTCATGGTCACCATCCTCGCGCACGGGGTGGCCGCAGCGCCCGGGTCCGGTTACTCTGCTCGGCCGGACAGCTCCGGTCACGAGGCGTACGGGATCGGGCACATGCTGTACAGCCGATCGACATCCGTCGGCAACCGCACCGATGAGGACGAGAGGCCGCACACCCGGCATTCTCCGGTCTCGGATCCCGCATCCGTGCGGCGCGCCCGGAGCGCCTCGCACCGCGCGTGGTGCGAGCATCGGCACAGGGTCCGGACAACGGACGCGACACGGCCACCGCGAGGGGCCGAGAAGAGAGAGTGGCGATGACCGAAGCACGTGGGTCGGCCGGCCGGAACGGCGACACGCACGCTCGGTACGCGCCCGGCACACCCTGCTGGGTAAGTCTGATGGTGCACGGGCTGGAAGCGACCCAGGACTTCTACGGATCGCTGTTCGGCTGGGAGTTCCAGCCCGGCCCGCACCAGCTCGGCCCCTACGTGCGGGCCCTGCTGGACGGCCACGAGGTGGCGGGCATCGGCCAGTTGCCGCCCGACCGCCATCTGCCGGTCGCCTGGACCCCGTACCTCGCCTCCGAGGACGTGGACCTGACCGCTGAAACGGTCCGGCTGTGCGGCGGCACGCTCGGCGTGGGCCCGCTGGACGCGGCGGAGGACGGGCGTCTGGCGATCTGCTCCGATCCGTCGGGTGCCGTGTTCGGCGTCTGGCAGCCGCTGGCCCGCCTGGGCATGACCATCACCGGCGTGCCCGGCGCTCCCGCGTGGAACGAACTGGTGACCGCGGAGACGGCGGACGTCGCCAAGTTCTACGAGGCCGTGTTCGGTTACGCGCAGGAGGCGGAGGGCCCCGACGACCTCGACTACGTGAGTCTGCACATCGAGGGTCGCGCTGTGGCCGGCCTGCACGGAGTGGGCGACGCCCTGCCGCGCGAGCGGGGCCCGCACTGGATGACCTACTTCGCCGTCGCCGACGCCGACGAGGCGGCCGGCCGGCTCGTGGACCTGGGCGGGCACCTCCTGGAGCCGCCCCGGGACAGCGTCCACGGGCGGGTGGCCGCGGTGGCCGACCCCGAGGGCGCCAGGTTCTCGCTGCTGGAGCACCCGCACTGATCCTGACCGGCGCGGGCGGCGGCCGGCCTACGGGCGGGCCGCCGTCCGCGCGATCGCGGTCTAGTGCCGTGACCGGAAAGGTTCACCGGCTCGCGACGCCCGGCACGGCACTCCCCCAGCCTTCGGCCGGGGTACCCCCACGCCGCGTTGTCGCATCACCCGAGTACATCCAGTACGCGGGCGATGCTCCGCCTCGCGACGCACCGCACCGGACGCCGCGAACTTCCGGCAAACCCTTCCGGTCACGGCACTAGGCCGACGACACCGGGAGTATGTCGGGCCTCGGCAGCACGTCCGGCGACAGTGCCGCCGCCCGCGCCGTGGCGGCCGTCATACGGCGCCGGTGGTGCCGGCGGCACAGCACCTCGTAACCGACGGCGTCCGCCTGGTCGACGTCGCCGACGACCACCTGCTCGCCCTCGACGACCATTTCACCGCCCGTCGTACGAGCGTTGTGCGTCGCCCGGGCACCGCACCAGCACAGGGCCTCGACCTGGAGGACCTCGACCCGGTCGGCCAGCTCCACCAGCCGCTGCGAACCGGGGAAGAGCTTGGAGCGGAAGTCGGTCGTGATGCCGAACGCGTAGACGTCGAGGCCCACGTCGTCGACCAGGCGCGCGAGCTGGTCGATCTGCTCCGGTGCCAGGAACTGCGCCTCGTCCGCGATGACGTAGTCCGCGCGGCCGCCCTGTGACAGGTGGTCGACGAGGTAGCCGTACAGGTCCTGCCCGTCCTCGACCTCGACCGCGTCCGTCACCAGGCCGAGCCGGGAGGACAGTTTGCCCTCGCCCGCCCTGTCGTCACGGGTGAAGATCACGCCCACGAGGCCGCGCGCCGAGCGGTTGTGCTCGATCTGCAGAGCCAGGGTGGACTTCCCGCAGTCCATGGTTCCGGAGAAGAACACCAGCTCGGACATGGGAGGTTGAGCACCTTTCGGCAACGGGAGGGGCGGGAGTAAGACGTCAGGAGCGTACTTCGAGCAGCGGGACGAGCTGCTCGGCAGGGGTCATCGAGCCGTGGTTGCCGACCATCGCCGACTCCTTGGGCTCCCGCTCGGAGGCGATGATCAGGACGTCGTCGCGCGCGGCGGCGACCACGTCGCCGATACGGTCGTACACCCGCGCGTCGCATCCGTCGGGCGGCCCGAACCAGCCGGCCGCGATCGCCTCGTCGCGCGAGGCCACCCAGAACTGCTCGCCGAGGACCTCGCGCCAGCAGGTCAGGACGTCGCTCGCGGCGCCCGGTACGGCGTAGACGTGGCGGGCGCGGCCCTCGCCGCCCAGCAGGGCGACCCCGGCGCGCAGCTCCCAGTCCTCGTCGAAGTCGATGCGGTGCTCTTCGTCGAAGGGCACGTCGATCATGCCGTGGTCGGCGGTGACGTACAGCGCGGTGCGCGGCGGCAGCTGCTCGGCCAGCCGCTGGACGAGGCGGTCGACGTGCATGAGCTGCCCGCGCCAGGAGTCCGAGTCCACGCCGAAGCGGTGTCCGGCGCCGTCGAGTTCGGCGTAGTACGTGTAGACCAGGGAGCGGTCGCCCGCGGCCAGTTGTTCGGCCGCGAGGTCCATGCGCTCCTCGCCGGTCAACCGTCCGTGAAACGTTCCGCCACTGAGCGCGACCTTGGTCAGCGGGGTGTTCTGGAACGTGGGCGAGGACACCTGGGCGGCGTGCACACCGGCCGCGTCGGCCAGCTGGAAGACGGTGGGGTACGGCTGCCAGGCGCTCGGCGACGTCCACGGCTGCCAGCGCAGCTGGTTCATCAGGGCGCCGGTCTCCGGGTTGCGCACGGTGTACCCGGGCAGACCGTGCGCGCCGGGCGGGCGGCCGGTGCCGACGGAGGCGAGGGAGGTCGCGGTGGTCGCCGGGTACCCGGTGGTCAGGGGGCGCCCGGTGCCGCCGCGCGAGCTGGCGAGGAGCGAGGTCATGAAGGGCGCCTCGTCCGGGTGGGCCCGCAGCTGCTCCCAGCCGAGCCCGTCGATCAGGAAGACGCAGTTGCGGTCAGCCGCGGTCAACTCGGTGATCGCGGCGGTCATTCCCGGTACGGCCATGCCCGCCGCCAGGGTGGGCAACAGGTCGGCGAGGGAACCGGAGCCGTACTCCGGGACCGGCGCGGAGTCGACGGCGAGGGGTTCCGGGAGGTGGTCCCAGGCGGTGGGCTGCGCCATCAGCGGGGCACGTCCGCGGTCGCTTCGGAGATGGCCTGCGCGAAGGTGAGGGCCTGGCGGACCGTCTCCGGGCCGTCCCCCGCCTCGCTGACCCGCAGGCTGAGGTCGTCCGCCGTGGAGCTGCCCGTGTAGCCGTGGTCGGCCTCGCAGTCGGGGTCGCCGCAGGCGGCCGGCTCCAGGTCGATCCGGGAGACGGCGCCCCAGCCGATGGTCAGCACGATCTCGCGGGGCAGCGTGCCCGGCGTGTACGACTCCGGGTTGGCGACCACGCGGCTGACCACGACCGACGAGATCCGGCCGATCTTCACCGACTCGGTGGACGTGGTGGCGTACGGCGTGGGAGAGGTGCTGTCCGCGGCCTGCTCGTCGGTGTGGCTGACGATGAAGCGGTTGCCGGTGAGGACGAGCACGGTCACATGCCGGCGCACCTCGTTCTGGTCGAACGTCGTCTCCTGGTGGACCAGGTACGACCGGACGGGCTCGCCGCCCACGGCGGCCTCCACCGCCTCGGCCACGAGGGCCGGGTAGTAGCCGCTGCGCTCGATCGCCGCACGCAGCCCCTGGGTCGTCGTACTGGTCTTGGCCATGACGTCCATCCTACGGTGGCGCACTGACTGCGAGGCACCGCTCCGTACACAGGAAACGTCGCTAAGTGCGTAGCGCGGCCGGTCGGTGGGCGGTCCGCAGGGCCGTTCCACGGCCGGCCGGTCAGTAGACCGGGAGGGTGCGCGGGCCCAGGTCGTCGCGGGCGGGCGGCGGGGCCAGACGCACGGAGGCGCCGAGCACGCTCAGGCCGCGCGGGGCGACCACGATCGGCTCCAGGGTGATCGCGACGACCTCGGGATGGTCGTCGACCAGCCGCGACACCCGTAGCAGCAGCTCCTCCAGCGCGGGGGTGTCGACCGGCGTCGACCCGCGCCAGCCGAACAGGAGCGGAGCCGTCCGGATCGATCGCACCAGCGAGGTCGCCTCCCGGTCGGTGACCGGAACCAGCCGGTGCGCCATGTCCCCGAGCAGTTGCGAGGCGGCGCCGGCGAGCCCGAAAGACAGCACCGCTCCGGCCGCCGGGTCGATGACCGCGCGTACCACCGTGTCCACCCCGCGCGGGGCCATTCCCTGAACGACCGGACGCAGCTCCTCCGGCTTGCCGAACAGTTCCGTCAACTCGGCGTATGCGCGGCGCAGTTGCTCCTCGTCCGCGAGGTCCAGCCGTACGCCGCCGAGGTCGGCGCGGTGTCGCAGGTGCGGGGCGGTGGCCTTGAGGGCGACGGGGTAGCCGAGGGTGCGGGCGGCTTCGGCGGCGGCGTCGGGAGTGGGCGCGGGCAGCGCGCGGTGCACCTGGACGCCGTAGGTGGCGAGCAGGTCGCAGGTCTCGTCGGGGCCGAGGGTGCGCCCCTCCCCGCGCGCGAGGAGCCCGCTGATCAGGCCGGCGGCCCGCCTCTCGTCGATGTCCTCGTACTCGGGGACCCTGCCTGGCTCGGCGGCCTCCCGCCGCCACTGCGCGTACCGCACGGCTTCGGCGAGGGCCCGCACCGCGCGTTCCGCCGCCGGGTAGGCCGGGATGAGCCGGGAGCACGACTGGGCCGCACCGTCGGGAACGGGCGCGGTCGGGGATTGCGCGGGTGACGGCGCCGTGGCGCGCGCGGACGGGGGTGAGGGCGTGCCGGAGTCCGGTCCGGGTGCCGTTCCGGCGGCGGAGGACCGCGCGGGGCCCACGGTGAGGGGCTGGGCGGGGTCGCCGGACGAGGGGCGTGCAGGGTCCGCGGCCGTCGGTCGGTCCGTGGGGCGGGAGGCGGAGGCCGGTGCCACGCGGGCGGGCGGGCCCGCCTGCGGGGCGGTACTGGCCGCGGCCGACAGCGCCTCGGCGAGGCCGCCGAGTTCGACGTGGACCACCAGCACCGGCTTCCCGGGAACCTCGTCGGCGGCCGCCCGCAGGGCCTCGGCCAGGGCGGCGTCCCCCGCTGACCCCTCCCCCACCGCCGGGATGGCCGTCACGACCACCGCGTCGCACGCGTCGTCCGTCAGCGCGCGCGACAGCGCCGAGCGGAAGTCGTCCGGAGACGCGCCCGTCGTCAGGTCCAGCGGGGTCAGCGGCCTCAGCCCCTCGGAAAGACACGCGTCGTAGGTCAGCAGCCCCAGCGACTCGGAGTTCCCGAGGATCGCCACCCGGGGCCCGGCCGGCAGCGGCTGCCGCGCGAGCAGCAGGCCGGTGTCCACCAACTCGGTGATCGTCTCCACCCGGATCACCCCGGCCTGGCGCAGCAGCGCGGACACCGTCGCGTGCGGCAGCCGCGTCGCGCGTACGGCGTGTCCCTGCGGTGCCGATCCGGCGCCCTGCACCACCACCAGCGGTTTCGCCGCGGCCGTGCGCCGCGCGAGGCGGGTGAACTTACGGGGGTTGCCGATGGACTCCAGGTACATGAGGGCGACGTCGGTGTCCGGGTCGTCGTACCAGTACTGGAGGACGTCGTTGCCGGAGACGTCGGCCCGGTTGCCGGAGGACACGAAGGTGGACACGCCCGTCGTGCCGGTGACGCCTCCTCCGCGCCGGTGCAGACGGGACAGCAGGGCGATACCGATGGCACCGGACTGTGCGAACAGCCCGATCCGCCCCGGCCGCGGCATCTCGGGAGCGAGGGAGGCGTTGAGCCGGATCCGCGGGGAGGTGTTGATGATCCCGAAGGCGTTGGGCCCGATGATCCTCATCCCGTACGCGCGCGCGTGCCGCACGAGTTCGCGCTGGCGCTCCCGTCCCTCGGGGCCGCTCTCGGCGTATCCGGAGGAGAGGACGACGAGACCCTGCACCCCGTGCGCGCCGCACTCGGCGACGGCCTCGGGCACCTGCTCGGCGGGCACCGCGACGACCGCGACGTCGACGCGCCCGTCCACGTCACGCACCGAGCGGTGGGCGGGGATGCCGTCGAGTTCCTTCTGCTCCTCGGGGAACGCCTTGTTCACGGCGTAGAGACTGCCGGTGAAACCGGCGTCCTTGAGATTGTCGAGGACACTGCGGCCGACGCCCCCGGGGGCACGGCCGGTTCCGATGACGGCGACCGAACCGGGGGCCAGCAGCCGCCCTACCGAGTGCGCCTCGGCGCGCTGTTCCCGCGCGCGCTGCACGGCCAGTGAGCGGTCGGTGGGTTCGAGGTCGAACTCCAGGTGGACGACGCCGTCCTCGAAGCTGCGTTTCTGGGTGTAGCCGGCGTCCGTGAACACCTTGATCATCTTGGTGTTGGCGGGCAGCACCTCGGCGGTGAAGCGGCGGATGCCGCGCTCGCGCGCGACGGCCGCGATGTGTTCGAGGAGCGTGGAGGCGACACCGCGCCCCTGGTGGGCGTCCTGCACCAGGAAGGCGACCTCTGCCTCGTCGGCGGGCACCGAGGCTGCCATGCCGTCGGGGCCGATGCGGTCGTAGCGTACGGTGGCGATGAACTCGCCGCCGATGGTGGCCGCGAGTCCCACCCGGTCCACGAAGTCGTGGTGCGTGAAGCGGTGGACGTCCTTGGCGGACAGGCGAGGGTAGGGCGCGAAGAAGCGGTAGTACTTCGACTCGTCCGACACCTGCTCGTAGAAGCTGACCAGGCGCTCGGCGTCGTCGACGGTGATGGGCCGGATGCGCGCGGTACCCCCGTCGCGCAGCACCACGTCGGCCTCCCAGTGAGCGGGGTACTCGTGCCGGTCCGGCGAGGTCTGCATGGGCCCCAGAGTACGGCTCGCGTACGACAACGGCGCGAGGCAGTCTGTGCAGGACGGACGTCGGACCGAGGCCGCGGTCCGAGGTCACCGGGGGGCGGGACGACACCCTCCCCGGGCATGCTTCACCATATGGGAAACTGGTCTAGACAACCCTGAGCACTGAAGGGCAGCATCACATGGCTGAGCGCCGCGTCAACGTCGGCTGGGCGGAGGGCCTCCACGCCCGCCCCGCCTCCATCTTCGTCCGGGCCACCACGGCCACAGGTGTCCCCGTGACGATCGCCAAGGCCGACGGCAACCCCGTCAACGCGGCCTCCATGCTGGCTGTCCTGGGCCTGGGCGCCCAGGGTGGCGAGGAGATCGTCCTCGCCTCCGACGCGGAGGGCGCGGACGCCGCGCTCGACCGCCTCGCGAAGCTGGTGGCCGAGGGCCTCGAGGAGCTCCCCGAGACCGTCTGAGCACCTTCGCCCCACAGCACGCAGCCGCGTCGGCCTTTCCGGTCGGCGCGGCTGCGTCGTTTTTCCGGTACCGGAGGATGCTTTTACCGCGCGCACGGTTCACGTCTCCGTCACGGACATGCAAATGCCGCAGGCGCGGAATTCACCGGCACACACGGAAAAGGGCAGCAGAAATACCGGCCGCCGAATTGCACTTCTTTGTATACGGTGCCCGTGTTAATGCCGCAGACCCGACATGTTTACGGGAGGTTGCGAGTTCCTCACACGGTCGGAGCGGTCGCCGCCCGCGCCGAAACGCAGCCGGTGCGCGGTCGTCGCGCGCTCCGTGTGCAGTGCCGTGACCGCTCGCGCCCGCTCGCTGTCGCCGCGCGCCACGGCGTCCACGATCGCGCCGTGCTCCGCCCAGGAGTCCGCCGGGTCGGCGGGCGCGTCCACCACGAACATCCAGGCGATCTTGTGGCGCAGCTGGGTCAGCATCGACGTCAGCGCCGGGCTGCCGGACGCCTGGGCGAGCGTCTCGTGGAACCAGCCTCCCAGGGAGCGCAGGTCCTCGCTGTTGCCCCGCCGGGCCCGCTCCTGGCCCAGCCTGACCAGGCCGCGCAGCACCTTGAGGTGGGCCTCGGTACGCCGCTGCGCGGCGCGTGAGGCGCCCAGCGGCTCCAGGAGCATGCGCATCTCCAGGAGGTCGGCGCCCTCCTGCTCGGTGGGTTCCGCGACGCACGCGCCCGCGTGCCGCCGGGTCACCACGAACCCCTCGGCCTCCAGGGTGCGCAGGGCTTCGCGGACGGGGACGCGGGAGACGCCGTAGCGGCGGGCGAGCAGTTCCTCGGTGAGGCGGCTGCCACGCTCGTAGACACCGGCGACGATGTCGTCCCGGATCGCCGTGCACACCGAGTGCGCCGGAATACGCATGACCGACCTCCGCCTTAATCCCCGTGAAACGTCGATGATTGACGCTTGTCCAGTGACTCTATTGCAATGAGCGGGAATTTCCGACGGCGGGCCGGAATCCATGGATATTTTTTGGACAGAGGGGGGTCGGAAACGCCGAAAGCCCCGGCTGGAGAGCCGGGGCTTCGGGAAGTACCGCCGTCCGCCGTGGGACGGTCAGCGCTCGCGGGGGCCGCTACGCGCCGCTGACGGCGGTACGGCCTGCGTGGCGGCCGGTGTCAGACGCTCACGCCGTGCGACCGGAGGTAGGCGACCGGGTCCATGTCCGAGCCGTACTCCGCGGTCGTGCGGGCCTCGAAGTGCAGGTGCGGGCCGGTGGCGTTGCCGGTCGCGCCGGACAGGCCGATCTGCTGGCCGGGAGTGACCGTCTGGCCCACCGAGACGCCGATGGACGACAGGTGGCCGTACTGCGTGTACGTACCGTCAATCATCTTGATCACGACGTTGTTGCCGTAGGAACCGCCCCAGCCGGCCTCGACGACCGTGCCCGAGCCGACCGCGTGCACGGACGTGCCGCTCGCCGCGTGGAAGTCGATGCCGGTGTGGCTGCCGGAGGCCCACAGGCCGCTGCTGGCCTGGTAGCCGGTGGAGACGTAGGAGCCGGTGACGGGCAGCACGAAAGTGTTGAGACGCTTGCGCTCCGCCTCGCGCGCGGCACGCTGCTTGGCCTCGTGGGCCCTCTCGGCGGCTGCCGCGGCCTCCTTGCGCGCGGCGGCCTCGGCGGCCTCCCTGCGCGCGGTGTCCTCGGCGGCCTGCTGCTGGGCGACCGCCTGGGCGTCGATCTTCTGGGCGAGCGTGTCACCGATGGTGATGACCGGGGTGAGTCCGGTCTGCTCGACGGAGGGCTCCGCGGCGAGCGCGGGAGCGGCCAGGGTGCCGACGACACCGGTGGTGGCGAGCGCGGCGACGCCCGCCGCGCGAACGGTGGTGCGGTGCATCCGGCTGGGACGACGGTGCTTCCCGGCGGCGCGGGTGAACGCCATGAAGTGGTGGGTCCTTTCCTTCCTTCTCGCCTACCGGGTTAGCTGACGGGTTCGGAGCAGGAAGGTCTCCTACGGACCCCCTCGCTTGCGCGCGGGCGTCCGATTCACCCCAGGGACACATGGTGGGTCCCCGGCTCCCCTGGCTCGCGCCGTACGGGGACTCGGCGATGACTGCCCGGTGCCGCGGATGCGGCGCGGTGCCTGACGGACAGCCGGCATGACGCTAGACGCGGCTGCTTTCAATCCTCAAACGGATCACGCTTTTTGTAGCGCACGCCACAGGCCAGACAGGAGTGCACTCCCTCAATTCGGACATACGGCGGCCCTGACGACTCCTCAGTCACCAGGGCCCCGTAGGCGTGTCCGGCCGTCGGCCGGCCGGCCGGTCCGCTACTCGGCGGAGACGACGGTGACTTCGCCGATGCCGAGAGCCTCCACGGGCTCCTTGATCTGGGCCGCGTCACCGACGAGGACCGTGACCAGACGGTCCACCGGGAAGGCGCTCACGACCGCCGCCGTGGCCTCCACCGTGCCGGTCGCGGCGAGCTGCTGATACAGCGTCGCCTGGTAGTCGTCGGGCAGGTGCTGCTCGACCTGGTCGGCCAGCGTGCCCGCGACGGCCGCCGCGGTCTCGTACTTCAACGGCGCCACGCCGACCAGGTTCTGTACGGCGACATCGCGCTCGGCGTCGGTGAGCCCGCCCTCGGCGAGCGTGCGGAGCACGGTCCACAGGTCCTGGAGAGCGGGACCGGTGTTGGGCGTGTCGACGGAGCCGCTGATCGCGAGCATCGCGGCACCGGTGCCGTCCGGGGCGGAGCGCAGCACCTGGCCGAACGCCCGCACGCCGTAGGTGTAGCCCTTCTCCTCGCGCAGGACGCGGTCCAGGCGGGAGGTGAGGGTGCCGCCGAGGCAGTAGGTGCCCAGCACGCGCGCGGGCCACACCCGGTCGTGCCGGTCGGGACCCACGCGGCCGATGAGCAGCTGCGTCTGGACGGCACCGGGACGGTCCACGATGACGACCCGGCCCGCGTCGTCGGCGGTCACGGGCGGCACCGGCCGGGGCTCGGCCTGCGAGCCGGTCCAGGCGCCCAACGTGTCGCCCAGCAGCGCGTCGAGGTCGATGCCGGTGAGGTCACCGACGACCACGGCGGTCGCGGTGGCGGGGCGGACGTGCTTCTCGTAGAAGGCGCGTACGGCCGCGGAGTCGATCGCGGTGACCGTCTCCTCGGTGCCCTGGCGCGGGCGCGACATGCGCGCGGTGGCCGGGAACAGCTCCTTGGAGAGCTCCTTGGCGGCCCGACGGGAGGGGTTGGCCAGCTCGTGCGGGATCTCGTCGAGCCGGTTGCGGACGAGGCGTTCGACCTCGCTGTCCGCGAACGCCGGGGCCCGCAGGGCGTCGGCGAGCAGGTCGAGTGCCTTGGGCAGGCGGGAGACCGGCACTTCGAGGCTCAGGCGGACACCGGGGTGGTCGGCGTGCGCGTCGAGAGTGGCGCCGCAGCGCTCCAGCTCGGCGGCGAACTCCTCGGCGGAGAGCTTGTCGGTGCCCTCCGAGAAGGCGCGGGCCATGATCGTGGCGACGCCGTCGAGACCGGCCGGTTCGGCGTCCAGAGGCGCGTCCAGGAGCACCTCGACGGCGACGACCTGCTGGCCGGGGCGGTGGCAGCGCAGGACCGTCAGGCCGTTGTCGAGCGTCGCGCGCTCGGGGGCCGGGAACGCCCACGGCCGCGCCTCGCCGGCCTGCGGCTGGGGGTGGAAGTCCATCGTGGCGAGCTCGGTCACTTGGCCGCCTCCTCGTTCTCGTCCTCGTCAGCCTGGTTATCGGTGCCCTCGGTGGGCTCGTAGACCAGCACGGCCCGGTTGTCGGGGCGCAGCCGGGCCTTGGCGACCTCCTGGACCTCCTCGGCCGTCACCTCCAGCACGCGCTGCACGGCGGTCAGGGCGAGCTGCGGGTCGCCGAACAGGACGGCGTAGCGGCACAGTTCGTCGGCGCGGCCGGCGACCGTGCCGAGCCGGTCCAGCCACTCGCGCTCCAACTGGGCCTGGGCGCGCTCCATCTCCTCGGGCGTGGGCCCCTCCTCGGCGAACCGGGCGAGCTCCTCGTCGATGGCGGCCTCGATGACCGGCACCTCGACGTCACCGGAGGTCTTCACGTCCAGCCAGCCCAGGGAGGGCGCACCCGCCAGCCGCAACAGACCGAAGCCGGCCGCCACAGCCGTACGGTCGCGCCGTACGAGCCGGTTGTAGAGGCGGGAGGACTCGCCGCCGCCGAGGACGGTCAGCGCCAGGTCGGCCGCGTCGCACGCGCGCGTGCCGTCGTTCGGCAGCCGGTAGGCGGCCATCAGGGCGCGCGCCGGGACCTCCTCCTCGACGACCTCGCGCAGCTGCTCGCCGAGGGTCTCGGGCAGCGTGCCGTCGCGCGGGGCGGGCTTCCCGTCGTGGGAGGCGATGGAACCGAAGTACTTCTCGACCCAGGCGAGTGTCTGCTCCGGGTCGATGTCGCCGACCACCGACAGGACCGCGTTGTTGGGCGCGTAGTAGGTACGGAAGAACGCGCGCGCGTCCTCCAGCGTCGCCGCGTCCAGGTCGGCCATGGAGCCGATCGGCGTGTGGTGGTAGGGGTGGCCCTCCGGGTAGGCGAGGGCGGTCAGCTTCTCGAACGCGGTGCCGTAGGGGACGTTGTCGTAGCGCTGGCGGCGCTCGTTCTTCACGACGTCCCGCTGGTTCTCCATGGACTCGTCGTCCAGGGCCGCGAGGAGGGAGCCCATGCGGTCGGCCTCCAGCCAGAGGGCGAGCTCCAGCTGGTGGGTCGGCATGGTCTCGAAGTAGTTGGTGCGCTCGAAGCTGGTGGTGCCGTTGAGTGAGCCGCCCGCGCCCTGGACGAGCTCGAAGTGGCCGTTGCCCTTGACCTGGCCGGAGCCCTGGAACATCAGGTGCTCGAAAAGGTGAGCCAGGCCGGTACGGCCCTTGACCTCGTGGCGCGAGCCGACGTCGTACCAGAGGCACACCGCCGCGACCGGGGTCAGGTGGTCCTCGGAGAGCACCACGCGCAGGCCGTTGGCCAGGCGGTGCTCTGTCGCTGTCAGGCCGCCGGAGCCTGCCTGCGCTGTGGCCGTGTGACCCATGGGCATGTCGTCCCTTCGATCGCGGATGCGGTCGTCGAATACCGCGGTTTTCCTGCTGTCCTGCCACTGTATGCAAGCGTGCGGAGCGTCGGCGAAGTTCCCGGGCGACATACGCCCACAGCGGATCGCGTAGCCTGCGGGCAGTCGTGCCGCACGGCGGCACCTGTTCCGAAGCAGCGGCACCTGTGAACGCCGGGCCGGGGGCCCGGCATCGGGTCCTGGTCCGCGTTGTCAGTGCCGCGGTCCACAATGGTCCGCGTCAGATCCCGTTCACGCTTGAGCAAGGAGCCGGCAGCGATGGCCCGCCGCAGCACGAAGACCCCGCCGCCCGACGACTCGTACGAGGAGAAGATCCTCGACATCGACGTCGTCGACGAGATGCAGGGCTCCTTCCTCGAGTACGCGTACTCGGTCATCTACTCCCGAGCCCTGCCGGACGCCCGCGACGGCCTCAAGCCGGTGCACCGCCGCATCGTCTACCAGATGAACGAGATGGGGCTGCGCCCCGACCGCGGGTACGTGAAGTGCGCCCGTGTCGTCGGCGAGGTCATGGGCAAGCTGCACCCGCACGGCGACGCGTCGATCTACGACGCCCTGGTCCGCATGGCCCAGCCGTTCTCCATGCGGGTGCCCCTGGTCGACGGCCACGGCAACTTCGGCTCCCTGGGCAACGACGACCCGCCGGCCGCCATGCGGTACACCGAGTGCAAGGCCGCCGAGCCCGCGAGCCTGATGACGGAGTCCATCGACGAGGACACGGTCGACTTCGCCCCCAACTACGACGGCCAGGAGCAGGAGCCGGTGGCCCTGCCGGCCGCCTTCCCCAACCTCCTGGTGAACGGCGCGTCGGGCATCGCGGTCGGTATGGCCACCAACATGCCGCCGCACAACCTCGCCGAGGTCATCGCCGCCGCGCGTCACCTGATCCGCTACCCGAACGCCGACCTCGACGCCCTGATGCGGCTCGTCCCGGGCCCCGACCTGCCCACGGGCGGCCGCATCGTCGGCCTCTCCGGCATCCGCGACGCGTACGAGACGGGCCGCGGCACCTTCAAGATCCGGGCGACGGTTTCCGTGGAGACGGTCACCGCCCGCCGCAAGGGTCTCGTCGTCACCGAGCTGCCCTTCACGGTCGGTCCCGAGAAGGTCATCGCCAAGATCAAGGACCTGGTCGGCGCGAAGAAGATCCAGGGCATCGCCGACGTCAAGGACCTCACCGACCGCGCGCACGGCCTGCGCCTGGTCATCGAGATCAAGAACGGCTTCGTGCCGGAGGCCGTCCTGGAGCAGCTCTACAAGCTCACGCCGATGGAGGAGTCCTTCGGCGTCAACAACGTGGCACTGGTGGACGGCCAGCCCCTCACGCTGGGCCTCAAGGAACTCCTGGAGGTCTATCTCGACCACCGCTTCACCGTCGTACGCCGCCGCTCGGAGTTCCGCCGCGGCAAGAAGCGCGACCGCCTGCACCTGGTCGAGGGCCTGCTCACGGCACTGCTGGACATCGACGAGGTGATCCGCCTCATCCGCTCCAGCGACAACTCCGCGCAGGCGAAGGAACGCCTGATGGAGCGCTTCTCCCTCTCCGAGATCCAGACGCAGTACATCCTGGACACGCCGCTGCGCCGCCTCACCCGGTTCGACCGGATCGAGCTGGAGTCGGAGAAGGAGCGGCTGAACGCGGAGATCGCGGAGCTGACCCGGATCCTCGACTCGGACACCGAGCTGCGCAAGCTGGTCTCCGCCGAACTCGCCGCGGTCGCCAAGAAGTTCGGCACCGAGCGGCGCACGATCCTGCTGGAGTCGGCGGGCACCACCGTGTCGGCCGTCCCCCTCCAGGTGGCCGACGACCCGTGCCGGGTGCTCCTGTCCTCGACGGGACTGCTGGCCCGTACGGCGAACGGCGACCCCTTCCCGGAGGACGCCGACGGCAAGCGCACCAAGCACGACGTGATCGTCTCGGCGGTGCCGACGACCGCGCGCGGCGAGGTCGGCGTGGTCACCTCGGGTGGCCGCCTGCTGCGCCTGAACGTGGTCGACCTGCCGCAGCTCCCGGACACCGCTGCGGCACCGAACCTCGCGGGCGGCGCGCCGCTGGCGGAGTTCGTGTCCCTGGAGGGCACCGAGACCGTGATCTGTCTGACCACGCTCGACGAGTCGTCGCCCGGACTGGCGCTCGGCACGGAACAGGGCGTCGTCAAGCGCGTGGTCCCCGACTACCCGTCCAACAAGGATGAGCTGGAGGTCGTCACTCTCAAGGAGGGCGACCGGATCGTCGGCGCGGTCGAGCTGCGCACCGGCGAGGAGGACCTCGTCTTCATCACGGACGACGCGCAGCTGCTGCGGTTCCAGGCCTCCCAGGTTCGTCCCCAGGGCCGTGCGGCGGGCGGTATGGCGGGCGTCAAGCTCACCGACGGCGCCAAGGTCATCTCGTTCACCGCTGTCGACCCGGCCGCGGACGCGGTGGTGTTCACCGTCGCCGGTTCGCGCGGCACCCTCGACGACTCCGTACAGACGACGGCCAAGCTGACCCCGTTCGACCAGTACCCGCGCAAGGGCCGGGCGACCGGCGGCGTCCGCTGCCAGCGCTTCCTGAAGGGCGAGGACTGCCTGTCCCTGGGCTGGGCGGGTCCCGTTCCGGCGCGCGCCGCCCAGAAGAACGGCATGCCGGCCGAACTCCCGGAGATGGACCCGCGGCGCGACGGCTCGGGCGTGTCCCTGGCGAAGACGGTGTCGGTGGTGGCGGGACCGCTCTAGTCAGCGCTGGTCGGACCCCTCTCGTCGGTGGTGGCCGAACCGCTCCAGAGCCTCCCCGCGGTGCCGCCCCACTCCTCGGGGTCCGACATCTCGAAGTCCGGCTCTTCGGGGTCCTGTACGTAGCGCAGGACGCCCCACATGCCGTGCTCGTCGGCGTGCGGGGCGTCGCTTCTGCACCCGTCGAGCTCCTTGCCGAGGGCGGGCACGTCGATGCCGGAGCCGATGAGCACGAGCTGCGTGAGCTGGTCCCCGGCGGCCGGCCACGCCTGCGGGTAGAAACGCAGGAACCGCCCGACGGCGTGGACGTCGTACCGGTTGCCGGGATCGTGCGGTCCGAAGTCGACGTGCCCCTTGATCCGGTACAGCCCTTCCGGCCTGCTGTCGAGAAACCGCATCAGCCGACGCGGATCGAGCGGGACGTCGGAGGTGAAGGACAGGCTGTCGTAGGCGGTGTGCAGGTGATCGCCGTGCGCGTCTTGTCCGGCGTGCCCGTCGTGGGCGGTGGGCTCGCCGCGGGTGGTGAGTGGGGTGGGCGCGGTGTCTGCGGGACGGTCGGTGGGCGCGGCGGGCTCATCGCGCTCGGGCAGGTCGTCGAAGGACAGTTGCCCCACGCGCTCCTCGCTCGGCCGGCAGTCGAAGAGGAACTCCGGATCGATACGGCCGTAGGTGGCGGGGACGACCGCGGCCCGGTCGGTGAGGGACCGCACCAGGCCGAGGATCCGCTCCGGCTCCGGTGCCCGGTCGAGTTTGTTGACGACGACGAGGTCGGCGAGCGCGAGATGCCGGTCGACCTCGGGATGCCTGACCCGGGTGTCGTCGAACTCGGCGGCGTCGACGACCTCGACGAGACCGCCGTACACGATTCCCGGGTGCTCGCTGGCGAGCACCATGCGCACGAGTTCCTGCGGCTCGGCGAGACCGCTGGCCTCGATGACGATGACGTCGATGCCGGCGGTGGGCCGGGCCAGTCGCTCCAGGTAGACGTCGAGTTCGCCGGCGTCGACGGCACAGCACAGGCACCCGTTGCCGAGCGAGACGGTGGAGTCGCCGAGCGCGCCCGCGACGGCCATCGCGTCGATCTCGATGGCACCGAAGTCGTTCACGAGGGCGCCGATACGGCTGCCGCCGCTGCGGTGGAGGAGATGGTTGAGGAGGGTGGTCTTGCCGGAACCCAGGAATCCGGCGAGGACGACGACGGGGATCTGCCGCCGGTGCGGGCCGGAACCGGGACTGGCGCTCGAATGCGGACTCGACTGACTCAACGTGCGACCTCTCACGCCCACGCGTGCACCGGCTCACGGTCCGGCACACGTACGAAGATTGAATGCCGACACAGGATACGAGCGGGAAGAATCTCCGCGAAGTGAACGATTGTTAGCAGCCTTTGCTGGGCAGACGTTGGGCAGGCGCCGGAGTGTGCGACCCTCGCTTCCCTCTGTGCGCCTCCTCTCCGCCTCCCCGCCGATCAGAGCCGCTCGGCACCATGGGAGACGGCAAGCGCCGCCCACCGCTCGCCGGTCCCCATCAGTCGACCCGCACCCCGACGACCGGCGGACGGCCGCCTGATTCCGGGGGTTTGACATGGCCACACAGAAGAACGCAGCGGGGAGGGCAGGCTCAACCGCTCTGAGCCTTGCGCTCGCCGCCGCCACGATGGCACTGGCGGCCCGGCAACGGCGTCAGGAAGCGGCGCGTCTGGCGGAACAGCGCCTGGAGGAACGGCGCCTGCAGCTGGCGGAGTTGACGATCCGGCGTACCGCCCTGGCCCATCAGCAACTCATGCACTGGGAACTGCTCGCCCGGGCCATCGACGACCCCTCCCTGGCCGCGGTGATCGACACCTGGGACAAGAGCATCCCCGTGGAGCGGCGTCGCCAGTTCTTCTACGCCAACGCCTGGTACGTCCATCTGTTCCACCTGTACCAGGCGGGCCTCGTGGACCGGGAGGAGCTGTACACGCGTCTGCGTGAGTTCTTCCAGAGCCCCCTCTTCCGTGAGTACTGGAGGGCCTCGAAGACCCAGCGGGCGGCTTTGAACCAGTCGTCCGAGGAGGCATCGATCGGCCACATGGTCGACGGACTCGTCTCGGACCTCGACGAGGCCGACACGGACGAGTGGTGGGTGGTGGGAACGCCTCCGACGGACTGACGACCCCGGCCCTCCCAGGCGCACGAACCGGTCAACCCTTCAGCATCACGACACACCTGAGCGACTTTTGTGGATGTCGGCCACGGACACCTCTTGAATCCCTTACCTTCTGCTCAGCACTGTGCCCACACCCTAAGGACCGGTAACTCTTGAAGATCGTGCGCCGCATCGGTGTGCCCCCGAGCGCCCGTGGCAGTAGCTCAGGATCCACCTGCCCGGACGTGTTCGAACTCAGTGACGGAAACTTCGCCGTGATCGGCACCGAGGCCACCGAGGCGCTGGACGGTGAACTGCCTGCGGACGCCGGGCGCGCCGACTACGAACGCATTGTCATCGTGAGCAGGGAGACGCTGATCCGCGCCAAGGCGGACATCCCCGACGCCTGACACCACCGCACGAGCACGAGTCCACCCCGACCCGTCCCGTCCCACCCCCCGAGCGCACGAAACCGTTGAGCGAGTCGGGCACCACATAGCGAGCAGCCCGGCACCCCGTCGCTGCCCGGTCACCAACGATGAGGCCTGGCGTCAGAACGACACCAGGCCACACGCGTTTCCTCGCCTCCTCCGCCCACCGCTTCCTTCTCTGACAAGCATGGTCCACCTCAAGGTTGATTCAATCAATATTGACGATAACTCTGTCAAGGATTGATAGTCGGATCAAGTTCGAGGAGGAATCATGCTGATCAATCGCGCCGCGTCCACCTCCATAGACGTACCGCGGGGCCTCGCGGGCGTCGTCGTCACCGAGACCGCACTGGGTGACGTCAGGGGACTGGAGGGCTTCTACCACTATCGCCAGTACTCGGCCGTCGACCTCGCGCAAAGCCGCGGCTTCGAGGACGTCTGGCACCTGATGATCCACGGCGACCTGCCGGACACGGCACGACTGTCCGCGTTCACCGCACACACCGCACAGCTCCGCCGTCTGCCCGACGAGGTGCGCGCCGCGCTGCCCGCCGTCGCCGCGGCGAACGGACGGTCCGGTCCGCTCGCCGGCCTGCGCAGTGCGCTGTCGATGCTCGGGGCCGCGAAGGGGTTCCGGCCGGTGTACGACCTGGACGCGGAGCAGCGGCGCGCCGACACGATCGCAGCCGCGGCGGCCGTTCCCACCCTTCTGACCGCGCTGTACCGGCTGGGACACGGCTTGGAGCCCGTCGAGCCGCGCGCGGATCTGCCGTACGCCGCGAACTACCTGTACATGCTGACCGGTTCCGAGCCGGATCCGGAGCGGGCGAGGGCGATCGAGCAGTACCTGATCTCCACGATCGACCACGGGTTCAACGCCTCGACCTTCTCGGCGAGAGTGATCGCATCGACGGGCGCGGACGTGGCGGCGGCCCTGGTGGGGGCGGTCGGCGCGCTCTCGGGCCCCCTGCACGGTGGCGCGCCCAGTCGCGCACTGGACACGCTGGACGCGATCGGCAGCCCCGACCGCATCGACCCCTGGATTCGTGAGCACGTTCTCGCCGGTGAGCGCATCATGGGCTTCGGACACCCCGTCTACCGCACCGAGGATCCCCGTTCCCGCATGCTGCGCGGCATCGCGGAGCGGTTCGGCGGCCCGCTGGTCGACTTCGCCGTCGAGGTCGAACGGCAGGTGGAAGCGATCCTGGCAGAGCTCAAACCCGGCCGTGAACTGCACACGAACGTCGAGTTCTACGCCGGAGTGGTCATGGAACTGTGCGGACTGCCACGGGAGATGTTCACCCCGACGTTCGCGGCGGCACGGGTGGTCGGCTGGAGCGCGAACATCGTGGAACAGGCGGAGGACTCGAAGATCATCCGTCCGGCGGCGCGGTACGTGGGACCGCAACCACCCGTAGCGGTCCCGGCGGTGCTCTGAGACGGGCCGAGCGGCATCCAGATCCGAGTGCACGCCACTTGAGGGGAGCGCATGCGGACGGATCGAGATTGCTGAGCTCGGCTCGGATGACCGGGTGCGGTCGCCGGTTATCCACATTGATTCAGTCAATGTAGGCAGACACGGCTACGGTGACCTCCATGCGCGATCAAGAACCCGCCCCCGGCGACACGGAGCGGCGGCTGAGCACCAAAGAGGCCGCCGAACTGCTCGGCGTGAAGCCCGAGACCGTGTACGCGTACGTGAGCCGGGGCCAGCTGGGCAGTCGGCGCGTCCCCGGCGGCCGGGGCAGCACCTTCGACGCCCGGGAGGTGGAGGCTCTCGCCCGGCGCAACAGACGCGACAGTGGCCCGAGTTCGATCGGCGGCGGCGAGCTGTCCGTGCGCACGCGCCTCACGCTCATCGACACGGACCGGTACTACTTCCGCGGTGTCGACGCGGTCGAACTGGCCGCTCGCCATTCCTACGAAGAAGTCGCCGAATGGCTGTGGACCGGGCGGTTGAGCCCCGGCGTCGTCTTCACCGCGCCCCGCGCCTCGGTCGCAGTCGCCCGGCGCGCGGTGGAGGCACTGCCCGAACACACCACTCCCACGGACCGGTTGCGGGTCGCCGCGATCGCCGCGTCGGCCGCGGACCCGCTCCGCTTCGACCTGTCCGAGGAGTCCGTGCTCGGCACCGCGCGCACCCTCATCCCGACCCTGGTCGCCGCACTGCCTCCGGCGGGGCGGGGCCACCGTGAGGGCGGTCCCCTCGCCCACCGGCTGTGGACACGCCTCAGCGGGACGGCCGCCGACGAGACCTCCCTGCGCGTCCTGGACACGGCGCTCGCCCTCCTCGTGGACCACGACCTCGCGGCCTCGACCCTCGCGGTGCGCGTCGCCGCGTCGGCCCGCGCGCACGCCTACGCGGCCGTCTCCGCCGGGCTCGGCGTGCTGGAGGGCCCCCTGCACGGCGCCGCCAGCGGAGTCGCCCACCGGCTGCTGCTCGACGTGCTCGACCACGGCAGCGCGGCGCCCGTGATCGCGGACGAGCTGCGCGCGGGCCGCCGCATCCCCGGGCTGGGCCACCGGCTGTATCCCGGCGAGGACCCACGCGCGCGTGCTCTGTTCGGCCTCTTGGAGGAACTCCCCCGCGCGGCCCCCGCGCTCGCCGCGGCCCGCGACATCGTGGCCACCGCCGCACGGCACACCCCGTTGCACGCCAACGTCGACCTGGCTCTCGCCGTGTTCACGGCGTCGTCCGGCATGCTTCCGACGGCGGGCGAGACGATCTTCGCCGTGGCCCGTACGGCGGGCTGGATCGCCCATGCCCTGGAGGAGTACGGGGAACGCCCCCTGCGCATGCGACCGAGCGGTCACTACGTGGGCGCGCGACCCCCGCAGCCCCTTCCGGAGTAGGACGACACGACGGCCGAACGCGATCCCGGTTCAAGTCAGGTTAGGCTCACCTCTGTGAGTACGTGCTCAACCGTCTCCCAGAGCCTCGACGAGCCCCTCTCGGGAACCGCGCCCACCGCGAGCGCCTGGCTGCTCATCGAGCAGCCCGGGCCGTGGGGCCCCAGAGCGCTCACTTCCAGCCACCTGGACCCCCTGGTCGGGCGCGCCCTCGAAGCCGCCTCGGAGGGCACGGGCGTACGTGTGGCGCTCATCCGGCGGCCCGGCCGGCACGCCGACAGCGGCACGGTCACCGCGCGTCAGGTGTACGCGGCTCACACCAGGCCAGGGAACGCCTGGCTGCACGAGGCCACCACCTGCGATCCCCGGCGTCTCCTGGACATCGACTTCGCCGCTCTCGGCGCGGGAGACCACCGCGGCTTCGACCGGGCGGTGCAGGGCCGGCCCCACGCGGGCAACCCTCTCGCGCTCGTGTGCACCAACGGCAGGCGTGACCGCTGCTGTGCGCTGCTCGGGCGGCCCCTCGCGGCCGAACTGGCCGCCTCCGGCGCGGATGGCACCTGGGAGGTCACCCATCTGGGTGGTCACCGTTTCTCACCGACGCTGCTCGTCCTGCCGTACGGACACGCCTACGGCCGGGTCGGAGCCGCCGACGTGGAGGCGATCCTGCACGACGTCCAGGAAGGGCGGGTCGTCGTGGACGGCTGCCGCGGGAACTCCGCCTGGGAGCGGCCCGGACAGGCGGCGGAGCTCGCCGTGCGCACCTCGGTGCACGAGTACGCGGCGGACGCCCTGACCGTCGTACGGACCGACGGTACGGCGCCGCGCTGGGAGGTGACCGTCGCGCACACCGACGGACGCCACTGGCGCGTCGTCGTGGCCCAGGGCGCGTCCTCGCCGCCCCGACCGGAGACCTGCGGAACCTCGGTCCTCGGCTCACCGGCCCGCATGGACGTGGTGAGAGTGCAGGAACTGACGGCGGCCCTGGCGGGCTGAGAAGATCCGTGACCCCCGCTGTGCGCGCCGAACGAACGCACCCACGGGCGGACAGGGCAGCCCAGGTCGCATGGGTTCGCCGACGACCGTCCTACGATCACTGCCCCAGCGGCCGGCGAACGCACCGCACCGCACCGACAGCCGACCGGCCCGCCGGCCCCAGCCCAGACTCCGGACTCGAGCGTTGATCAGTTGATCCCGACGCTTCCCTTGATCAACAAAATCCAGGTCACACCCCATCGCCCGCACTTTCCGCCCGTCCACGTACCGTCATGGGTATGAGCCCCACTCCCCCCGCACGCCGTCTGCGCCTCGGTCTGCCCCGGCGGGTGTTCTCGCAGGTGCTGCTGATGCAGCTGGCGATCGCCGCGGGGGTCGCGGTGCTCGCGACCGGGCTGTTCCTCGCGCCGCTCAGCCAGCAGCTGGACGACCAGGCCATGCGCCGGGCGCTGTCCATCGCGCAGACGACCGCCGCGCAGCCGCGGATCGCGGAGGAGGTCGAGACCACGCCTCCGACGGCCACGGGCCCCGTGCAGCAGGAGGCGGAGCGGATCCGCCTCGCCACCGACGCCGAGTACATCGTGGTGATGGACCTGCGGGGCATCCGCTGGTCGCACACCGAGCCCCGGGAGATCGGCAGGAAGGTCTCCACCGACCCGCGCCGGGCCATCGCCGGCAAGGACGTCATGGAGATCGACAGCGGCACCCTGGGCCGCTCCGCGCGCGGCAAGGTACCCCTGCGCAACAACGCGGGTGACATCGTCGGCGCGGTCTCCGTGGGCATCGCGTACGACAGCGTGCGGGCGCGGCTGATCCACGCGATCCCGGGACTGTTCGCGTACGCCGGTGGCGCCCTGGCCGTCGGCGCGATCGCCGCCTGGCTCATCTCCCGCCGGGTGCAGCGACAGACCCGCGACCTGGCCTTCTCCGACATCTCGGGGCTCCTCGCGGAGCGCGAGGCCATGCTGCACGGCATACGGGAGGGCGTCGTCGCCCTGGACCGCGCCGGCCGTGTCCGCCTCCTCAACGACGAGGCGCAGCGTCTGCTGGGCATCGGCGACGAGGTCGTCGGCCGGTCCCCCGACGACGCGCTCGGCACCGGACGTACGGCCGACGTGCTGGCCGGCCGGGTCACGGGCACCGACCTGCTCACCGTCCGCGGCCAGCGCGTCCTGGTCGCCAACCGCATGCCCACCGACGACGGCGGTGCCGTCGCCACCCTGCGCGACCGCACCGAACTGGATCAACTCGGCCGGGAACTCGACTCCACCCGCGGTCTGATCGACGCGCTGCGCGCGCAGGACCACGAGCACGCCAACCGCATGCACACGCTGCTCGGGCTGCTGGAACTGGAGATGTACGACGACGCCGTGGAGTTCGTCGGAGAGGTCGTCGGGGATCACCGCGCGACCGCGGAACAGGTCACCGAGAAGATCCACGACCCCCTGCTCGCCGCGCTGCTCGTCGGCAAGGCGACCGTGGCCGCCGAGCGCGGGGTCGCCCTGTGGATCTCCGACGGGACGCGGCTCCCGGACCGGCTGGTCGAGCCCCGGGGGCTCGTCACGGTCGTCGGCAACCTGGTGGACAACGCCCTGGACGCCGTGGCCGGCACCGCGCACGCGCGCGTGGAGGTCGAACTGCGCGCGGACGGCCGTACCGTCGTGCTGCGCGTGCGCGACACCGGACCGGGCATCCCCGCGGAGCACCACGAGTCGGTCTTCACCGAGGGCTGGACCACGAAGAAGCCGCCCGCCCATCGAGAACGCGGTATCGGACTGTCCCTGGTGCGCAGGTTCGCCGAACGGCAGGGCGGCAGCGCGTCGGTCGGCGAAGCGGCGGGCGGGGGCGCGGAGTTCACCGTCGTCCTGCCCGAGGCCCTGGCCGGGCCGGACCTGGAACCGGCCCTCACCGCCCCCTCCGCGCCGTCGACCGTCCCCAAGGAGGAGTCGTGACGATCGAGGTCCTCGTGGTGGACGACGACACGCGGGTCGCGCGCGTAAACGCCGCCTACGTCGGCAAGGTGCCCGGCTTCCATGTGGCCGGTGAGGCGCACAGTGCCGCGGAGGCCCTGCGTCAGCTGGAGACGCTGCCGCATCTTGACCTCGTGCTCATGGACCACTACTTGCCCGACGAGACGGGTCTGGCGGTCGTCCAGGAGATGCGGCGACGCGGCCACCAGACCGATGTGATCATGGTGACGGCGGCGCGGGACGTCACGACCGTGCAGGCGGCGATGCGGCAGGGCGCCCTGCAGTACCTGGTCAAGCCGTTCGCCTTCGCGGGCCTGCGCGCCAGGCTGGAGGCGTACGCGAGTCTGCGGCACACCCTGGACAGCGGCGGTGAGGCGGAACAGGCCGAGGTGGACCGCATCTTCGGCGCCCTGTCCACGCCCTCGGAGCCCGACCTGCCCAAAGGGCACTCCCCCACCACCGCGGAACTCGTCCGGCGGTCCCTGATGAACGCCGAAGGCCCGCTGTCCGCCCAGGAGATCGCCGAGCGGACGGGGGTGAGCCGCCAGACCGCCCAGCGCTATCTGAAGCTCCTGGAGCGCACGGGCCGGGCCCGGCTCACCCTCCGATACGGCGACGCGGGCCGCCCGGAACACCGTTACGTGTGGGCGACCCGCGCCTGAGGCACCACCCGTGGGGGCGGGGGAAGGGGCCGTGCCCTCCTCACCTACGGACGGCGGGCGTGGGGATGTCAGCCGGCCGCCTTCTTCACGAACTCGGTCGTGTACGTCTTGCTCAGGTCGACCGTCGCGTTCTGGATGTTCGGATTGAACGCCTTGAGCACCTTCTCGACGGTCTCGGGGCCCTCCGCGGGCATCACACCGTCCTTGGTGAACATCGGGAGCGTGCTCTTGATCGCCACCGCGTAGAGCATCTTGTCGCCCTGCGAGTAGTCGGCCGGCATCGTGTCGGCGATTTCGCTCGCACTGTGGGTGGACATCCACTTGAGCGTCTTGACGAATGCATTGGCCAACTTCTGCACCGTGGCCTTGTGACTGTTGACCCAGCTCGTCTGCATGTACAGGCTCGACGAGGGGTACGGACCGCCGAGCGCTTCTTCCGACCCCTGCGGGGTGCGCATGTCGAGCAGCACCTTCCCCGCCTTCTTGTCCAGGATCGTGGCGACGGTCGGGTCGGTGGTCATGCCTCCGGCGATGGAACCCTGCTGCAGCGCCGAGATGAAGGTCGGCCCCGCGCCGACGGCGACCGGCGTGAAGTCGCTGACCTTGACGCCGTTCTTGACGGCGAGGTACTTGGTGAGGAAGTCCGTCGAGGAACCGAGGCCCGTGACGCCGAGCTTCTTGCCCTTGAAGTCCTTGGGCGAGGTGATGTCGCCCGCCGCCTTGGTGGAGACGATCTCCACCTCGCCCGGAGCGTGCGAGAACTGCACGACGGACTCGACAGCCTTGCCCTTGACCTGCAGATCGAGGGTGTGGTCGTAGAAGCCGACGGCGCCCTGCACCTGGCCGGAGACGAGTGCGGTCTCGGCCTGCACGCCCGCCGGCTCGCTCAGCAGTTCCACCTCGAGGCCCTCGGCGTCGAAGAATCCGAGACGCTGGGTGAGCATGGCCGGCAGGTAGATGACCTTGTCGAGGCCGCCGACCATGATCTTGACCTTCTCGCCCTTGCCGTCCCCCTTGCCGCCGGAGCCGGAGGAGGCGGTGCTCGCCGCGTCGTTGGCGCAGGCGGTGAGGGAGGAGAGAGCGAGCAGACCGGCGGCGGCCAGCACGGAGATTCTGGCGGACTTGCGCATGCGGTTCACGTCCTTGTGAGTGGGCTGTGCGGGAGGAGGAGACGCGGGAGAGGGGGCCGGTTCAGCTGTCGGATTCCGACGGCTTCCAGCGGAAGATGCGGCGCTCGCCGAATGTCAGCAATCCTTCGGCGAGCAGCGCGACGACGGCGAGGATGACCATCGCGGCGTAGACCCCGGCCGCGTTGAAGGTGCCCTGGGACTGCGCGACGAGCAGGCCGATGCCCTTGGTCGCGCCGATGTACTCGCCGACGATGGCGCCGATGAGGGCGAAGCCGAAGCTGACGTGGAGGCTGGTGAAGATCCATGAGGTGGCCGACGGGATGACGACCTGGAGTGTCACCCTGCGGTCGCTGGCACCCAGGATCCTGGCGTTGGCGACGAGGCTGCGGTCGACCTCACGGGCGCCCTGGAAGGCGTTGAAGAATACCGGGAAGAACACCAGGACGACGGCCGAGGCCACCTTGGAGGCCGGGCCGAGCCCGAACCAGATCATGAAGATCGGGGCGAGGACGATCCTGGGGATCGAGTTGAGCACCTTGATGTATGGACCAAGGACATCGGCGAGCAAGGTGATCCGCCCCAGCGCGATACCGAAGACCACACCGCCGACCACACCGAAGACCCAGCCGAGCAGCGCCTCGTACAGCGTGTACCAGATCTGTTCACCCAGCGGACCGAGCGCGGTGCCGTGCGTCACCCAGGTGTAGATCTGGTCCCAGATCTTCGAGGGCATCGCGAAGTAGAACGGGTCGATGATCTTGGTCCGGGCGCACATCTCCCACAGTCCGAGAACGGCGACCAAGAGGAGCACGCGGGCAGCCATGACGACGAACCTGCGTCTGCGTGCGGCACGCGCGCGCGTCTGGGCGCGGTCCGTCTTGCCGCCGGACTGGGTGAGGGGCAGCGCGACCGCGGCCTCGGGAAGGATGTCAGGCGACATTGGCCGCACCCCTCTCCCGCGTGATGCGCACCTCTTCGCCGAGGGACTCCCAGATCTCGCGGTAGATCTCGATGAACCGCGACTCCAGGCGGACGGATTCGACCTTGCGCGGCCTCGGCAGGTCGATGTCGAAGACCTGCTTGACGGTCGCGGGCCCGGCGGTCATCACCACGACCCTGTCGGCCAACGCGATGGACTCCTCCAGATCGTGGGTGACGAAGACGACGGAGGCGCGCGTGCCCTCCCACAGCTCGAGCAGCTCGTCCGACATCAGGGCGCGGGTTTGCACATCGAGCGCGGAGAACGGCTCGTCCATCAAAAGGATCTCGGGGTCGTTGACGAAGGTCGCGGCGAGCGCGACGCGTTTGCGCTGACCGCCGGACAACTGGTGCGGATAGCGGTCCTCGAAGGCGCTCAGGCCGACCCGGGCCAGCCAGTCGCGCGCCTTGCTCTTCGCCTCCGCCTTGGGCACACCGCGGAAGCGCGGACCCGCCATCACGTTGGACAGGACGGTGCGCCAGGGAAAGGTGGCGTCCTGCTGGAAGACGAAGCCGACCTTGTCGCCTACGCCGCGCACCGCCTCGCCGGCGACCAGAACCTCACCCTCGCTGGGCTCCTCAAGCCCGCTGACCAGGGTCAGCGTGGTCGACTTGCCGCATCCCGTGGGACCGACGACCGCCACGAACTCCCCACGTCCCACCGTGAGATCCAGTCCCCTGACGGCCGTGTGCAGACCCCCTGACGGGGTCCGAAACGTCTTGCTCGCGCCCCGCAACTCGATGGCGGGGCTGATGTCTGCGCTCATGGCCGGACGGTAGAAGTGGCGCGCGCCACAGCAGCAGTCTTCTGAGCACATGCCGTTCTTTTGCCTGCAACGGCCTGTTGTGCTTCTTTTGCTCGCGCTACAACAGCGAAGCCGAAACACGGGCGCAACGCCTGTCAGGCCTTTGACGGAAAGAGGCCCGATGATTGACGTCCTGGTCGTGGACGACGACTTCCGCGTCGCCGAGATCAACGCCAAGTACGTGGGGAAGGTTCCCGGATTCCGGGTGGCCGCCCGCGCGCACAGTGCTGCCCAGGCACTGGCCGCGGTGCAACGCAGCACCATCGATCTGGTGCTGCTCGACCACTACCTGCCCGACGGGACGGGCCTCGACCTCGTCCATCGCATGCGGGAACAGGGCCACGGCACCGACGTCATCATGATCACGGCGGCCGGGGACGTGGCGACCGTGCAGACCGCCATGCGCCTCGGCGCGCTGCACTACCTCGTCAAGCCCTTCACGTTCGCCGCGCTGCGCACCCGGCTGGACTCCTACGCCGCCCTGTGCCGCACCGTCGACCGGGTGGGCGGCGGTCGCGGCATCGCCGGCCAGGAGCAGGTCGACCGGATCTTCAGCGCCCTGCGCACCACACCGGCGCCGCCCTCACCGGGGCTGCCGAGCGGCCACTCGGAGCCGACCACGGACCTCATCTGCCGCGTCCTGCACAGCGCGAGCCATCCGCTGTCCGCCCACGAGGTCGCCGCCGAAACGGGCCTGAGCCGCTCCACCGCCCAGCGCTACCTCCGCCACCTGGAACAGGCCGGCCGCCTGCGCCTCTCCCTCAAGTACGGCGACACAGGCCGCCCCGAACACCGCTACGCCTGGGTGACTCCGTAGCGGGCAGGTCCCCACGGGTGACACTGAAGCGCATGCCCTACGGCCGTCACGGCGTCGCCTCTACACAGCCCCCGCCCCGGTCAGCGAGCGCACCTCGGTCTCCGCGTGCTTGGCCTCGTCGGGCAGTTCCGCCGAGGTGACGGTGCCGATCCAGCCAGCCAGAAAGCCCAGCGGGATCGAGACAAGCCCGGGGTTCTGCAGCGGGAAGTACTGGAAGTCGACGCCGGGGAACAACGATTCCGGGCTCCCCGACACCACGGGAGACAGCAGCACGAGGACCAGAGCCGGGACGAGACCGCCGTAGACGGCCCACACGGCACCGCGGGTGGTGAAGCCGCGCCAGAACAGGGAGTACAGCAGCACCGGCAGGTTGGCCGAGGCCGCGACGGCGAACGCGAGGCCCACCAGGAACGCGACGTTGAGATCGCGCGCGAGGAGTCCGAGGGCGATCGCGACCACCCCGATGCCGACCGCGGCGACGCGTGCCACGCCGACCTCGCTGCGCGGTTTGGTGTGCCGGCGCCGCAGGGACGCGTAGAGGTCGTGGGCCACGGAGGCCGAGGAGGCGAGCGTGATGCCCGCGACCACGGCGAGGATCGTCGCGAAAGCGACGGCGGCGACGATCGCGAAGAGGACCGTTCCCCCCGTGGAGTCGGCACCGCCACCGAGGTCGAGGGCCAGCAGCGGGACGGCCGTGTTGCCGGCCGCGTTCGACCCTCGTACGGCATCCGGGCCCACGATTGCCGCCGCCCCGAAGCCGAGGACGATCGTCATCAGGTAGAACCCGCCGATCAGGCCGATGGACCAGACGACCGAGCTCCGTGCCGCCCGTGCGGTGGGCACGGTGTAGAACCGCGACAGGATGTGCGGCAGCCCCGCCGTGCCCAGCACCAGCGCGAGACCCAGGCTGATGAAGTCGAAGCGGGCCGTCCAGTCGCCGCCGTACTTCAGTCCGGGTGCCAGGAACGCGTCGCCATGCCCACTGCGCGCCGCCGCCGTGAGCAGCAACTGGTCGAAGTCGCCGTGGAAACGCACCAGGACGAGCACGGTCAGCGCGATGGTGCCACCGAGCAACAGGACCGCCTTCACGATCTGGATCCAGGTGGTGGCCCGCATCCCTCCCAGCGACACATAGATCACCATCAGCGCACCGACACCGATGACGGTCCAGGTCTGCGCCGCCTTTCCGGTGCCGCCGAGCAGCAGCGCGACCAGGCTGCCCGCGCCCACCATCTGCGCCACCAGGTACAGCACGGACACGGTGACCGACGACGCGCCCGCGGCGATCCGTACAGGCCGCTCGCTCATCCGCGCCGCGACCACGTCGGCCAGCGTGAACCGCCCGCAGTTGCGGACCAGTTCGGCGACCAGGAACAACACCACCAGCCAGGCCACCAAGAAGCCGACGGAGTACAGCAGCCCGTCGTAGCCGAACAGCGCGATGATCCCGGAGATCCCCAGGAAGGACGCTGCCGACATGTAGTCGCCCGCGATGGCGAAGCCATTCTCCATGGGTGAGAAGAGACGGCCGCCCGCGTAGAACTCCTCAGCCGAGCCGTGCCGGTGGCGGCTCACCCATGTCGTGATGCCCAGGGTGACCGCGACGAACGCGCTGAACAGCAGCAGTGCCAGCGTCTGGTGCTCACCTCTCACAGCGCACCGCCCCGCGCACCGCGCGTGAGTTCCTGGGTGTCCCACCGCAGTTCGAGCGCGGCCCGGTCCCTGCGCAGTCGCGCGTGGCGGGTGTACGCCCAGGTGAGCAGGAACGTGGAGAGGAACTGCCCGAGCCCGGCGAGCATCGCCACGTTCACCGCGCCCGCCACGGGCCGCGCCATCAGCCCGGGAGCGGTGGTGGCGGTGACCACGTAGGCGAGGTACCAGGCGAGGAACCCGGCCACGCCCGGCACGACGAACCTGCGGTAGCGGCTGCGCACCTCCTGGAACGCGGCGCTGCGCTGCACTTCGAGGTACACGTCGGCCGCCGCGGCGGCCCGTGTCGCACCCTGCCGACTCGCCGGCACGGCCGCGGGCGCGCCTGCCGTGTGCGACTCACCCCAGCCGGAGGCGAGCGCGTCGTACCAGGGGTCGTCGTACCGGACGCTGCCGGACGTCTCGTCGGCGACCTGGTCGTGACCGGTGGGGGGCTCGGCCGGACTCTCGGCACCATCCGCGTCCCCGCGGGGAAGGCCGTTGCTTGACTGCATGCCCAAGGATGGACAGAACGGGAAGATCCCCGACACTTCTTCCCCCGGCTCTTCACCCCATCAGGTGACTCAATTCACCGATGGCCGCACAAGACCCTTCGCATACGCATAACGGACCGCCTGTGCACGGTCCTTGAGACCCGTCTTGGCGAACAGGTTGTTGATGTGGGTCTTCACGGTCGCCGTGGAGACGTGCAGCCGGCGGGCGATGTCCTGATTGCTCAGACCCTCGGCGATCAGCACCAGCACCTCGGTCTCCCGCACGGTGAGTCCGTCCGGCGCCTCGGCGGGCGCAGCCGGCCGGGGGTCGGGCTCGGACAGCCGCTCCAGCAAACGCCGTTGGATGCTCGGCGACAGCCCCGCGTCCCCGGACAGCACACTGTGCACCGCCCGCACGATCTCGTCGCCCCCCGCGTCCTTGGTGAGATAACCGCGCGCACCAGCCTTCAACGCGGGGAAGAGGGAATCGTCGTCTGCGAAGGTCGTGAGCACCACGACCTGCGTGCCGGGATACTCGGCCCGGATCCGCCGGGTCGCCTCCACCCCGTCGCACCGGGGCATCCGCAGGTCCATCAGCACGACGTCGGGGGCGAGTTCGGCGACCAGCTTCACCACTTCGTTCCCGTCACCCGCCGCACCGACGACCTCGATGCCGGGCAGCAGCCCCAACAACATCACGATGCCCTCGCGGACGACGGTCTGGTCGTCCGCGACCACGACCCGCGCGGGCTTCCTCGTCGCCTCCTGCGTCATACGGGCACCTGCAACCTCACCACGAACCCCTCCTCATCCGGCCCGGCGGCCAACGAGCCGCCCAGCAACTCGGCACGCTCCCGCATGCCGAGCAGACCGTACCCGGCTCCGGTGGCCGTGAGTTCGCCCGGCGAACCACCCGTGTCCCGTACGACAAGGGCCACTTGGTGCTCGCCGTAGACGAGCTGCATGCGCACCTTGGCGCTGGGGGCGTGCTTGCGGACGTTCGTCAAGGCTTCCTGGGCGACCCTGCGCACGGCCTGCGACGCCTCGGCCGGCAACGGTCTGCGCTCACCCTCAACGGTGACCTCGGCACCCTCGGACGCGCTGACGAGCTCGGTGAGGAAATCCTCCAGCGGGGTCAGGTCCCCGCGCAGCGCCGACAGTGCCTGCCGGGTCTCGGACAGGCCATCGCGTGCCATTCCCCGCGCCGCCACCACCCTTTCGAGGATCTGCTGCCGGTCGGCGCCCCGCTCGATCAGCAGCCGGGCCGCCTCCAGGTGCACGAGCTGTGCCGACAGACTGTGTGCCAGCACGTCATGGATCTCCCGCGCGATGCGGGCCCGCTCGGTGAGGGCCGCCGACTCCCTCTCCGCCGCGCGCGCGGCCCGCTCCTGGGCGAGCAGCCGCTGCGCGCTCCCGCGGGCCTCGGCGTCCAGCCGTAGGACGTATCCGGCCAGGGCGAGTCCCGCCGTCGTCGCCGTGGTGGTCAGCCACACGTCGTCGTTGACCGCGGCGTAGGCGGCGAGGGCCACGGATGTCGCGGGCAGGGCGACCGCGATGGGCAGCCGCTCCAGGGATACGACGGCGCAGGCGCACCAGAGGACGAGCGCGGGAATCCTGAAACCGGCGGCCTGCGCGGCGACGGCGACACCCCACAGCAGAACGAGGAGCGCCAGGGACGGCCAGAGCCGGTGTGCCAGCGTGGTCCGGAAGAAGCCCCAGGCCGCGAAGGCGGCGACGACGACGCCGACGGCCGCTCCCACCGCTCCCCAGCCCCGGCCGTCCTCACTGGTGAACACGCCCCAGAGGAGGATGCCGAGGGCCAGCAGCCGCGCGACCCGGCCGAGCATGAGCCTGGCCCGGGAGATGCCGGTTCGCCTCAGCGCTTCCGGTGAGGGCCAGCGTGTCCAGGCGTTGTCCTTCACACGCGCTCCTTCCACGCGGGCCGGGCCGTGCCGTCACGGTACGCCGCGGCCGCCTCCGCGGGCCGTTCCAGGGACCGGGCCCGCCAGACCATGATCCCGGAGCGGACGAGCAGGGTGCCCGCGAGGGCGAGCAGCAAGGCAGAGGTGTGCTGGTGGATCCCCAGCACGGCGCCGAGCGCGAACAGGGCGACGCGCAGGGCGATGCCGACGGCCCATACCGCGACGCTGCTTCCGGTGCTCCGGGTCCAGACACCGCCGTCCGCCTCCGCCCATATGCGTGAGGTCCAGGCCCAGCCGACACCGGTCACCAGGCCGATGAGGAGCTCGGCGCCGAGCAGCAGCGCGGAGGCGACGGGGTGGTGGGCATCGAGTACGCCCGGCTCGCGCAGCGCTATGACCGCCAGGACCGTGGGCACGAGCCACCAGCGCCGGCCGCTGTCGAGCCGGGTGGTGCGGAACTGCCGCACGATCACCAGGGCCACCACGGCCACGATGACCAATGTGTTGACGAGCCCGGACATCGGAGCCTCCGTGAGCGAGGAAGGTCGGTGCCGGCAGCGAGCGCTGCCGACACCTTCGACGCTACGGAAACGCGCAGGCCAGGAGATCGGCGTACGGGTGGATCGTGGGTGGATCCTCCGACGACGAAGGCTCCACCCGGGGGTGGAGACACTTTGCCGGCCAAGGGTCAGGCACCCGCACCCGCACCCGCACCCGCTAAGCGTCGATACGCGACCGATCCAGCGTCGCGGCCGAGCTGGAGATGAACTCCTTGCGAGGCGCCACGTCGTTGCCCATCAGCAGGTCGAAGACGGACTCGGCCGAGTCCAGGTCGGACAGGTTGATGCGGCGGAGGGTGCGGTGGCGGGGGTCCATGGTCGTTTCGGCCAGCTGGTCGGCGTCCATCTCCCCGAGGCCCTTGTACCGCTGGATGGAGTCCTTGTAGCGGACACCCTTGCTCTGGAACGCCAGGAGCTTGTCCCGCAGCTCACGGTCCGAGTACGAGTAGACGTACTTGTCCTGGCCCTTCTTCGGCTGGACCAGCTCGATGCGGTGCAGCGGCGGCACCGCGGCGAAGACACGGCCCGCCTCGACCATGGGCCGCATGTAGCGGTGGAACAGCGTCAGGAGCAGGGTGCGGATGTGGGAGCCGTCCACATCGGCGTCGGTCATCATGATGATCTTGCCGTAGCGGGCCGCGTCGATGTCGAACGTGCGGCCGGATCCCGCCCCTATGACCTGGATGATCGCACCGCACTCGGCGTTCTTCAGCATGTCCGTCACCGAGGACTTCTGCACATTGAGGATCTTGCCCCGGATCGGCAGCAACGCCTGGAACTCGGAGTTCCGGGCGAGCTTCGCCGTACCGAGCGCGGAGTCGCCCTCGACGATGAAGAGCTCGCTGCGGTCGACGTCGTCACTGCGGCAGTCGGCGAGCTTGGCGGGCAGCGAGGAGGACTCCAGGGCCGTCTTCCGGCGCTGGGCGTCCTTGTGCTGGCGGGCGGCGATGCGCGTGCGGGCCGCCGCGACGGCCTTCTCCATCACGACCCGGGCCTGCGCCGCCGCATCCCGCTTCGTGGAGGTCAGGAAGGCCTTGAGTTCCTTGGAGACCACATTGAAGACGATGCGGCGTGCCGCCGAGGTGCCGAGGACCTCCTTGGTCTGGCCCTCGAACTGCGGCTCGGCGAGACGGACGGTGACGACCGCGGTCAGGCCCTCCAACGCGTCGTCCTTGACGATGTCGTCCTCGGCCACGCGCAGCAGCTTCTTGGCGCGCAGCACCTCGTTCATCGTTTTTACGATGGCCTGCTCGTACCCGGCGACGTGGGTGCCGCCCTTGGGCGTGGCGATGATGTTGACGAACGACTTGAGCAGGGTGTCGTAACCGGTCCCCCAGCGCAGGGCGACGTCGACGCCGAGTTCGCGGGTGACCTCGGTGGGCGTCATCTGACCGTGGTCGTCGAGGACGGGCACCGTCTCCTTGAAGGTGCCCTGGCCGGAGAAGCGGAGGATGTCACAGACGGGCTTGTCGCTGGCCAGGTACTCGCAGAACTCGCTGATGCCGCCGTCGAAGCGGAAGGACTCCTCACCCTTGCTTCCGCCCTCGCCGAGACCGTACTCGTCACGGACGACGATGGTCAGGCCCGGCACCAGGAACGCGGTCTGGCGGGCGCGCTGGTGAAGCGTCTCCAGGGAGAGCTTGGCGTCCTTGAGGAAGATCTGGCGGTCCGCCCAGTACCGCACGCGCGTGCCCGTACGGGTCCTGGCGATCCTCTTGGCCTTGCGCAGGCCGCTCGCGGGATCGAATCCCGCGTCCGGGCCGGCACCGGCGAAGGCGCCGGGGACACCGCGCCGGAAGCTGATGGCGTGGGTGTGGCCGCTGCGGTCGACCTCGACGTCCAGCCGGGCGGACAGGGCGTTCACCACGGAGGCGCCGACGCCGTGGAGGCCGCCGGAGGCTGCGTAGGAGCCCCCGCCGAACTTGCCGCCGGCGTGCAGCTTGGTCATGACGACCTCGACGCCGGACAGTCCGGTCTTGGGCTCGACGTCGACCGGGATGCCACGGCCGTTGTCCCGCACCTCCACCGAGGCGTCGTCGTGGAGGATCACCTCGATGTGGTCGCAGTGCCCCCCTAGGGCCTCGTCCACGGAGTTGTCGATGATCTCCCACAGGCAGTGCATCAGGCCACGGCTGTCGGTCGACCCGATGTACATGCCAGGGCGCTTGCGTACGGCCTCGAGCCCCTCGAGGACGAGCAGGTGCCGCGCGGTGTAGTTGGAACCGTCCCGGTCTGCTCCTGCCAGCAGAGCTGTGGACGGCACGGACGTTTCGGCGGTCACGCGGTTCGCTCCTCGCTGAATTTCAGGTGGGGCCCTTCTGGGTAAGGGCGCGGCCTGGGTTGCCGCTCAGAGGGTACCGAGGCCTGGTAGAGCCGTTGTAACGCCACCCTCGTCTGCACTCACACTAGTCCAGAGTCGTATGCGCGTTCGATCCCTCGATGGAGTGAAGTACATATCACGTTCCCTTCGGGGCATGAACCATTTAGGCTCCGGGCACGTCCTCAAGAACAACCGGCAAGCCAGCCGGGAGGACCCGACCCTGCCAGACAGCGCGAACCCGTAAGACACACAGACACGTAATACGGCACATTCGCCGCCAACCGGCAGCAGACAGCCGCCTCGCAGATTTTTTTTCGAGGAGAAGCCACGAGCGGGAACGTTTTGGGGCTGGTTGGATGTTGACCCTGGTACGACAGCTCGTCGAGCTAGAGAAGAGGCGACGTGACTACTGTTCTGACCCCCGCGAGCCCGTTGACGGCCGCCGATCGCTGCGACCGTTGCGGCGCCCAGGCATACCTGCGCGTCGTCCTGCTCAGCGGCGGAGAGCTGCTCTTCTGCGCCCACCACGGCCGCAAGTTCGAGCCGGAACTCAAGAAGATCGCCGCCGAGATACAGGACGAGACGGAGCGACTCACGTCCGTTCCCGCGACAGCCACCACAGAAGAAGAGCGCTGACACTTCGCACACACGACGAGCCAGCTCCGGCACAGGCCGGTGTACGGGCGGCGGCCCCTGACCCCAGGGACCGCCGCCCGTACGTTATGCCCGTAAATGCCCCTCAGCGGCGTGCAGGCGCCCTCACGGCACCTCTCGTCACGCCGCCCCAGCCCAGCTTGCTCACCGCGTCGGAGACGCGCGTGTAGACGCCTGGGCTACCGGCGCGCCCGCAGCCGCTCCCCCAGGACACGAGGCCGATCAGTTTCCCGCCGGCGACCAGCGGTCCGCCGCTGTCGCCCTGGCAGGCGTCCCGGCCCCCCTCGGCCTCGCCCGCGCACACCATGGCCCCGGCGACGTACGTGCCGTCCGTGCTGCCCGGATACGCTTCTTCGCAGAGCGCGTCGGCCAGCACGTGCACGTGCGCCCCTCGCAGACTGTGCGCGTAGTCACCGACGCCCGTCAGGTCGCCCCAGCCGTAGACCGTGGCATCGGTGTCCGGCGCGTACGCGGGGTCACCGGCGCCCGCCATGCGGATCACCGAACCCTGCGGAAGCGGCGTGGCGAGGGTGAGCACGGCGAAGTCGCCGGCGTTGCTCGTACTGTCGTAGTCGGGGTTCACCCAGGTGTCGCGCACGGCGATCTCCTGACCCTGGTCCGACAGCAGATCGGTCCGGCCCGCGATGACCTTGAAATCGCGCACCCCGTCCGGTGACGCCCCCAGGACGTCCTTGGCCAGGCAGTGGGCCGCGGTGAGCACGGTGGTCGTGCCGACGGCGACACCCCCGCAGAACTGACCGGCCCGGGTACCCCCGAACCGGTCACGGCTGGACAGCGCCACCGTCCAGGGGCTCTCCGACACGTCTACGGGGAAACTGCCCACGACCACGGTGTCGGCGGCGGCCGGGACGGTGGACACCAGCGGTATCGCGGCTGCCGCGGCCGCCAGGGCCAGCGGCCGGGACAGCGCCCGGAAGATACGGCGACGCATGCGCACTCCTCACTCGGGGTGATGACTGAAAACCCAGAGTCATCCAGAGCACGGCGCCTCGCAGCACGAGAGCTCGGCCACCTGCGGGAACAGGACGGTGACTTCGAGTCAAAACAGCTGGTTGCAGGGCCGTGTTAGGCGCGGACCCGGCTTGGTGTCACGCGCGCCCCGTCGATAGCGTTGGCCCACTCGTGAGGCCCTCGCCCCACCGTGGAGCCATCCGTGAACCGCCGCCTCACCCTGTTCGCAGCCACCACGCTGACCGCCGTAGCGGCCCTGTCGCTGTCCGCCTGTGGGAGTGGGAATGACGGGGCGAAGGGGAACGACAAGATCGCGGGGGCCGGCGCGGGGAGTGAGGTCTCCGCATCGCCGTCCGCTTCGAGATCGAACGCGGCGGATCGACCGAAGATCGAGCTGCCGTCAGATCTGACCTACACGTTCGAGTGGCCCAAGACGGGCGATGAGGACAAGGACGCGGTGCTGGCCGACAGCGAGCAGTTCGTACGGGCCGTCGACATGGCTGTCGCCGAGCAGGACCCACTCGGCAGGGCATACCGCTTCTACTCAGACGGTGAGGCAGCGGCGGGGAGCCGGAAGTTCATCCAGGAATTTGTGGATTACAAGGACCGCATCACCGGGGCCAAGCGCTACTACGACGCAAACGTCAAGATCAACAGTGATGGGACTGCGGGACTCGTCTACTGCGAAGACCAGAACAAGGCGTACAACCGGAGCATCAAGACCGGTAGGACCGATGTGACTCCGGTGTCGAAGGACAACTATGTCCTCTACGGCAGCCGGCTTCGGGTCAACAAGCAGGGTGTCTGGGTCACCGAGACGCTGGCATCCCAGCGAGGGAGCGCCGCGTGCCAGTCGTGACCTGCCTCAAGCCCGGCTTGGTCGTGTGCGCCGCGGTCGCGACCCTCTCCCTGTGCTCACCGCAAGCGTTCGCCGGTTAGGGACACCATGGCAGCACCAACGGCTCAGACACGGACGCCAACGCCTCCGCCGGAGTCGACGGCGACAAGGTCTCCTCCGCCGTCTCCGGTGGGATCGTCTTCGACACGTCGAAGAACGGCAGGGGTGGATCGGCCGGTGCCGTCACCACGGCTTCGTCGTGGACTCCCCCTGCCTGCTACTACGCGCCGGCATGGACGCCCAAGGAGATTGGGGCGCAGATGCGGCAGGTGTGGGAGAGCAGCGCGCCCAGTCACGAGTGGGCGTTGGACTCCCAGAACTACTTCGTCAACGGCGACCCGTACAAGAACTTCAACGAGGCCAAGGCCGACAAGGGTTACTGGTGGGACTCGTTCGTCACCGAAGGGCGGGAGGCGGACCCGGCGTCCCAGGACTGTGACGAAAGGCCCTTCTGGGTCGACAAGGGTGCCGCGGCGCCCGCCGAGGTCCCGCAGGCGATCACGTCCGAGATGCTCGCCCAGCTCGCCTACGCCGAGATCCGTGTTCCCTCGACCAAGGTGGACCTCGCACCGAGGGACGCGACGAAGGTGAATCTGCCGACCTGGGCATGGCTGGACACGGCGGAGTTCGAGCCGGTGTCCGTGACGGCTTCCGTCCCGCTGCTCGGCCTCAGCGCGACGACGACCGCCGAGCCGGTCTCGCTGACGATCACCCCGGGCACGGACGACGCGGTCACCTACCCGGCCTCCGGACCCTGCGCGATCCGGAACGGGCGCATCGGCGAGCCCTACGCCAAGGGCAGGGCCGACGGGACTCCGCCGTGCGGGGTGAAGTACCTGCGTTCCTCCGGCGACAGCTCCTTCAAGCTCCGAGCGACCCTCGCCTGGAAGATCAGCTGGACGAGCACCACGGGTCAGGGCGGCGCCCTCCCGAACGGTACGTTCGGCGCGGACCAGGATGTCGTCGTCCAGGAGATCCAGGCTGTCAACCGCGGACGCTGAAACCGGAGTGAGCGGCTGGAGAAAGCCGTGCGGCTGAATCGGCGCGGACCGACCGTGGACGAGGCCCCCGCCGTAGGCGTCACCGCGGGTGGGTCATGGGCGTCATGGACGCACGCAGAAGCGCCCCGCCGGGTGAACTACCAGGTCAGGGCGCTTCTGAGGATTGCCTGATCGACTAGTCGAGGTAGTCGCGCAGCACCTGCGAACGGGACGGGTGGCGGAGCTTCGACATCGTCTTGGACTCGATCTGGCGGATGCGCTCGCGCGTGACGCCGTAGACCTTGCCGATCTCGTCGAGGGTCTTCGGCTGGCCGTCCGTGAGGCCGAAGCGCATGGAGACGACACCGGCCTCGCGCTCGGACAGCGTGTCGAGGACCGAGTGCAGCTGCTCCTGGAGGAGCGTGAAGCTGACCGCGTCGGCCGGGACGACCGCCTCGGAGTCCTCGATGAGGTCACCGAACTCGCTGTCGCCGTCCTCGCCGAGCGGGGTGTGCAGCGAGATGGGCTCACGGCCGTACTTCTGGACCTCGATGACCTTCTCGGGGGTCATGTCGAGTTCCTTGGCCAGCTCCTCCGGGGTGGGCTCGCGGCCCAGGTCCTGGAGCATCTGACGCTGCACGCGCGCGAGCTTGTTGATGACCTCGACCATGTGCACCGGGATACGGATGGTGCGGGCCTGGTCGGCCATCGCGCGGGTGATCGCCTGACGGATCCACCAGGTGGCGTACGTGGAGAACTTGTAACCCTTGGTGTAGTCGAACTTCTCGACCGCGCGGATCAGACCGAGGTTGCCCTCCTGGATGAGGTCCAGGAAGAGCATGCCGCGGCCGGTGTAACGCTTGGCCAGGGAGACCACCAGGCGGAGGTTGGCCTCCAGGAGGTGATTCTTGGCGCGGCGGCCGTCCTCGGCGATGATCTCCAGCTCGCGCTTGAGCTTGGGGGCGAGCTTGTCGGCGTTGGCCAGCTTGTCCTCGGCGAACAGGCCCGCCTCGATGCGCTTGGCGAGTTCAACCTCCTGCTCGGCGTTGAGCAGGGGGACCTTGCCGATCTGCTTGAGGTAGTCCTTGACCGGGTCGGCGGTCGCGCCGGCGACGGCGACCTGCTGGGCGGGCGCGTCGTCCTCGTCGTCGTCGGAGAGGACGAAGCCCTTGCTCTCCCCGCCCTCTTCTTCCTCTTCACCGGCCTTGCCGGTGCCGGGGGTCTCCTCGACTGCCTCTTCGTCGCCGGCGTCGGCGTCGTCCTTCTTGCCGGTCGTCTTCTTGGCCGCCGTCTTCTTGGCGACGGTCTTCTTCGCGACCGCCTTCTTGGCGGTCGTCGTCTTCTTGGCGGCGGCCTTCTGAGCGGGCGCCTCTTCCTCGGCGGAGGTCTCGGCGGGGGGCGCCGCAGGCGTCGCGGTGGCGGTGGCCTTCTTCGTCGTCACCGTCTTCGCCGCGACCGTCTTGGTGGCGGTGCGCTTGGCCGGACTCTTCGCTGCGACGCTCTTTCGGGTGCGCTTGGGCTCCGCGGCACTGACCATCAGCGTCACACCCTCTTCCTCGAGGATCTGGTTGAGGCTGCGCAGTACGTTCTTCCACTGAGTGGCCGGAATCTGGTCAGCTTCGAAGGCCCGACGCACGTCATCGCCGGCGATCTGCCCCTCAGCCTTTCCCCGCTCAATGAGCGCCATGACAGAGACGGACTCGGCGATCTCCGGCGGGAGCGTACGGGATGTGCTGGCCGACACGAACAACCTCTCGGAACGTTGGAAAACGGCTTCCGGCTCCGTCCGTCGCGGACTGGAGCCGACCACCGGCTTGGGATGGGCCGACGGTGCGGGCGGGCCGGGAAGATGCACAGCGCCTTGAACGGCGTCCGTATTCCCTCCGCGGCTGTCACCTCTTAGGTCATCGCACTGTTCCCAAGAGCGTTACGCCCAATCTGCGTGGCCCGAGTCACACCCCACAAACGATCAAAAGCGGTCATACGTGGACTTACAGGGTCAGACACAGCCCTTGACAGGGGACTCCGGCGACGGTCGGCGACCATATCGCGCCGTCGGACCCCGCAGTATCCCTGGGGATCCTGCGGGGTCCGACGGGAGACGGTTCGCCGGCCGAGCGGTGCCTGGGAGGAGGACGACGACACACTCCCCGCCGCGCCGCCCACGGTGCGCGATCAGTGCTCGCGCGGCGCGGGCACAACACGCTCCACCTCGGGATGGACGGTGAGCAGCTGCCGCATGGCCGACTCCGCCGCCGGGCCATCCCCGGCACCGAGGGCGTCGACGATCCTGCCGTGGTGCGACAGGGACGCGTCGGTCGGCCGGTCACAGCCGGTGACCGGGGCGCCGGAAACCTGCAGGGCGGCCGAGACGATCCCCGACAGGTGCTCCAGCATCCGGTTGCCGGCGACCTGGATGAGCAGGGAGTGGAACTCGGCGTCGGCACGGGAGAAGGTGAGCGCGTCGCCCTGCCCCATCGCGTGCCCCATGATCTCGACCATGTCGACGAGCCGCTGCTGGACGTCGGCGCGTCCGTGCCCGGCGGCGAGGCGCGCGGCGAGCGGCTCGATCGTCCAGCGCAGATCGCTCAGCTCCCGGCGCTGATTGTCGCGCTGCGGTCCGAAGGCGCGCCACTCGATGATGTCCGGGTCGAGAAGGTTCCAGTCGCTGACCGGGCGCACGCGCGTACCGACGTTGGGGCGGGCACTGACGAGGCCCTTGGCTTCCAGCACCCGCAGGGACTCGCGGACGACGGTGCGGGAGACCTCGAAGCGCTGGCCGATCTCCTCCGGCACCAGCGGGCGGTCGGCGCCCAGGTCACCGGAGACGATCATCTGTCCCAGCTGCTGAACGAGTTGGCCGTGCAGCCCGCGCCCGCGGCTGCCCGTAGCGCGCCGGCCCACGCGGCCCAGCTCCTGGTCCGCGCCGTCCCATACGGAGGCCCCGACACGGCCGGTCGGCGCCTCGGCGTAGGGGTAGCGGTCGAGTTCGCCCGGGCCGGCGAGGCCGGAGTCTGCGGAGCGGGCGGCGGTCATCATGGTGTGCGCAAGGGTACTCACGGATCATTTGTCGGCGCTGGTTCCAACTCCCTTGAGGTCTTTGGTGAAAAGCACACGAAAGGGTGATCGCTCACCCCATCGCAATTGACGCCTTATCGGAAAGAAACGTGCTTTCTCCGGGGAGTTGTGCGCAGGCCCGGTCCGGAAGACGACGGACGGTCGTCATCGGACCCTGCTGCGCAGGGTCGTGAGCAGATATGCGCAGAGCAGCGCCGTGAGAGACAACGTCAGTGCGCCACCCACAGGTTGGGCGAGTACGCGCGCGACGGCAGCAAAGTATCTCTCCCCGCCGAAGGGCCACTGCATGAGCAGCCCCTCACGCAGCCGTTCGGGGAATCCGGCCGCCGTCCGCACGGACGGCCGTGGCAGGACCTTCTGTACGAGGGGTACGACGACGACCGGGACGGTGACCACCGCGGCGAGCCCGGCCGTGGTGGATCTGAAGAGGCCCGCGGCCAGTACGCCGGCCCAGGCGCAGCCGACCATCAGCCCGGTCCAGCTCGCGCCCAGCGCCAACCAGTCGCCCGGAACTTCCGCGAGCTCCCGTCCGTAGACGAGATAGAGCATTTCGACGTCGCAACCCACCGTGAGGAAGGCCAGCAGCAGGGCGGTTGCGGCGGCGACGAGGAGTTTCGCGGCGAGCAGTCCGAGTCGGCGGGGCACGGTGCCGCGGTCCGCGGCCAGGGCGGGGTGGCGGAACTCGTCGCCGAAGGCGAGCGCCCCGAGCAGTCCCGCGCCGAGGGCCGCAGGCGGCAGGGGCAGTTCCCGCGGCCAGGCGGTGAGCAGACGCGTCTGTGGAGTGTGCCCGATGCGGGCCAGAAGTACCGCGGTGAGCGCGGAAGTGACGAGGACAGCGGCGCCGGTGAGGAACCCGGTGCTGATTCCGGTGGCGCGGCGCAGTTCGTAGCGCAGGGGGCGCAGTGGGCCGGGTGCGGTGCGGACGGAGATGGGGGGTGGGAGAGTGGGCGAGGATTCGGCCGGGGTGCGGGCTTGTGGGGCTTCTGCCGGGCGGGCGGCTGCCCGACCGCGGGCGTCTTCCTCGCCTGCGTGCGTGGGCGTACGGGCGGGCGTGCCCGTCAGTGGCCCGGGCTCTCGGGTCGTGGGCGACTCGGGCTCACCTGTCGTGACAGGGTCGGTCTCACCGGTCGCGAGGGGATCTGCCTCACCGTTCGGGAGCGGATCGGCGGCCGGGCGTGTCACCCTGTCCGACACCGCCGCCTCCAAGAGGTGTGACGACGACGGGGAGGGAAGCCGCGCGTGAGGCCCCATGTCGCCTGTCTCGTCGGCGAGTTGGTGTACGAGGATGTCGTGCCGGAAGGCTGTCTCGCCGACCTCGGCGCAGGTACTGCCGTACACGCTCAGGCGGTTGCCCTCCTCCCGTACGACCTCGACGGAGCGCCGGGTGGTCCGCGCCTCCTTGGTGAGGTGAGCCGCGAGACGGGCCGCGTGCGGGCTGCGGACGGCGACGCGGGGGCGTAGCCGGGTGCGGGCGAAGGCCGCGGCCTCCTGGTCGGCGACGAGCCGTCCCTGCTCCAGGGTGACCACGCGGTCTGCGGTGCGCGCGGCCTCCTTCGGGTCGGCCGTGGTGAACAGCACGGTGCCGCCCCGGTCGGCGTGCGCCCGCAGCATGCCGTGCAGCCAGCGGGCTTCGCGAGCGGAGAGTCCGTCGGCCGGGTTGTCGAGTACGAGTGCGTGCGGGTCGGCCAGCAGCGCACAGGCGAGGCCGAGACGGCGGTCCATGCCGCGCGCGAGGGTGCCGAGCGGTTCGTCGCGCAGGGCGGACAGGTCGGCGGCGTCGAGAACCTCGTCGGCCCGCCGGGCGGACACTCCGGCGGCGGCGCACAGCATGCGCAGGTGACCGCGGACGGTGCGGGCGGGATGGCCCGGCACGTCACCCAGCAGCACGCCGACCTCTCGCGCCGGGTGCGTGACGCGGTGCAGCGGGCGACCTCTGAAACAGGTGATTCCGCGGCCCTGTTGCAGTTCGAGCATCAGCCGGAGCACCGTCGACTTGCCGGCGCCGGGGGCTCCCAGGAGCGCGGTGACACGGCCTGCGCGCGCTTCGAAGGAGACGTCGTCGACAGCGGGCGGCAGGTCCTTGCGGGGATTGCTGGTCAGTCCGAAGGCCTGGATCATCCGTAGCAAGATAGCGCGCTATGTCCAAATTTGCGGGCATGGGATCGCCCGTCGTGCAACCGGAGATACCTCCGAACAGCCCCAGATCGATCCCCGTGAGGAGCGGTCGCGTGCCGTTGCCGTATTCCGCAGGCCGGATTCAGTGGGTCGCCGACCATTCGATCTGCCTGCCCTCCCCGCCCCGGCGTCAGACCTCCGGACGGAGCATCGGCGGGTTGAGGAGGGTGGCGCCGCCAGCGCGGAAGAGCTGGGCGGGGCGTCCGCCCTGGCGGGTGGTCGTGCCACCGGTGGGGACGAGGAAGCCCGGTGTGCCCGTGACCTTGCGGTGGAAGTTGCGGGGGTCGAGGGCGACGCCCCACACCGCCTCATAGACCCGGCGGAGCTCGCCGACGGTGAACTCGGGCGGGCAGAACGCGGTGGCCAGCGACGAGTACTCGATCTTGGACCGTGCGCGCTCCACCCCGTCCGCCAGGATCTGGTGGTGATCGAAGGCGAGCGGCGCGACCGTTTCTCCGTCGCGGCCGTACCCGCCCTGTTGCAGCAACTCCTCGACGGGTGCCCAGCGCGCGTTGCTCGCGTCGCCGCCGGCCCGTGGGGCCGGCAGGTCGGGAGCGAGCGCCAGGTGGGCGACGCTGACCACGCGCATGCGGGGATCACGCTTGGGGTCGCCGTAGGTCGCCAGCTGTTCTAGGTGGGCGCCGTTGCCCTGGGCGGGAACGGACGGGTCGTGCGCCCGCAGCCCGGTCTCCTCCGCCAGCTCACGCGCCGCGGCCTGAGCGAGGTCCTCGTCGTCCCGCACGAAACCGCCGGGGAGCGCCCAGCGCCCCTGGAAGGGCGGCTCCCCCCTGCGCACCGCCAACGCGCACAGGGCATGGCGGCGCACGGTCAGCACGACCAGGTCCACGGTGACGGCGAAGGGCGGAAACGCTGACGGGTCGTAGGGCATGCCGCGATCATAGTCGTCTGCCTGACGATAAACACTCCCTTCGCCGGCCGCATCGACGGCTGGATCGCCTGGGTCCGGCAACGTTCTGGCGCTGAGTCGCCCACGGCGTGCGGTGCCGTGTTCCACGAGGTCATGCCCTCAATTGCAGCCCGTCCGCGGCCTCCTCCATCAGGGCGAGGCCGAGGCGGCTGACCCGTACGGAGAAGGGCGCTCCGGCCACCCGCAGCCCCGTCAGGCCGATCTCTCCCAGCGGCGCGCTGCTCACGGGCCTCAGGGTCACCGTCCCGGCAGGTGCGTCGGGACGGACGCCGGCAAGAGTGGTCAGGAGCAGGACCCCAGCGGCGGCTGCCGTGGCCGACGGGCGGCAGGCCGCAGGATGCGGCACGGGCGCGCTGCCGTCGGTGCGTCGCTCCTCCGCGTACATCTCGGGAAGACGGTGTCCGAAGGTCTCGGCGGCCGCGAGTAGGCCTCGCAGCAGTGCTCCGGCCTCCTTCTCGTAGCCGGCGGTGGCCAGCCCTGAGACACCGATCGCCGTCTCGTGCACCCGCACGGCGCCGTCGCGGTGGCCGAACGGGATGTATCCGGTCTCCTTCTCCCCGAGCCCCCGCAGGCCCCAGCCGGAGTCCATGGCAGGGCTCCCGAGGAGCCGGGCGAGCTGTTCGGTCTGCACCTTGTCGAGCAGACCGGGCGCCTGTCTGCCTGCGCCGAGCAGGCCGGTGTCGAGCAGGTGCAGAGTTGCCGCCCCGAGCTGGGGAAAGAGACGTCCGTCCGGAGCGCGGGCCGCGGCGGGCCGACCGCCACCACGGTCATCGACCCAGAACTCCTCCCGGAAGGCCGCCCTCGGTCGATCGGCCCATTCCCTCAGTGCGGAGCCGCCGGGTCTGCCGAACGCGTCGAGCAGTTCCGCTCCGAGCAGTGCCGCCCGGTACGCCTGGGCCTGAACCTCGCAGCGGGCTGGACCGTCGGGGTACGGGTCGTGCAGGTACGTACCCTCACCGACCGTCGTCCACAGCCAGGCCAGACAGCGCTCGGCCGCCGGCGGCAACTCATGTATCTCCTGCTCCGGGAGCCCCCACCGGCGGGCCTCCGCCAGCAGCACGGGGAAGAGCAGGGTGGCCTCCGTGCCCGTGCAGCTCGGCGGCAGATGGACGCCCGCGTCCCGTCGCGGCCCGGGGATCATCCCGAATCGCGTTGCACCTCCCGGGAGTTGTGCTCGCGCGAGGGTACGCAAGGTACCCACGGCGAGCTTGGTGCCGAGGGGCAGCGTCATCCGGGCGGCGGCCGGCGCGGCACCGGCCGCGCGAGTGCGAGCCGGCGGGCCGGGGCGGCGAGCCGGTCGCCCCTCCCCCCGATCGGTGCGGTCGCGTCGGTGGAGTGGCGGTCGTGGTCATCGGCTGGAGGCGGGACGGCTGGCAGGTCGGCTGGTGCAAGGGGCGGCTTCCTCTGCTCTCTGAACGCTTCGTACGGTTTCGGCACCGGCGGCGGGGCTCCCAGGGGAAGATCGGTGGTCAGCGGCGCGGCTCGCTCAGGCGTTCCGCCACTCAGGTGAACCGGGCGGACGTCCCGCCGGTCACGCCCGCGGCCGGAGAAGCCGACCGAATGGCAGCGGTGGGCGGGACGGCAACCGGTACCGGTGCCATGACTGCGGTGCCCGTCGTCCTCGGCCACGCCACGGGCTCGTCCGTGCCGGGGTGTGATCGTGGTCAGATGGCCGGCGACCCAGGTCACGCGGGGGCCACTTCTCGGGCCGCACACCAACCCAACCGCCGGCCCGGAAACGGCTTGCCGTGTGATTCGGTCGATCAATTCTTGCTCTCGTCGGTGTCGTCCCCAGAGCTGACCTTGCCTGTACGGGTGCCGCGCCCTGGGGCGGTTTCCTTCCCGGGGCTGCTCGGTCCCGAGCCTGGCACCCTTCGCGTCCCGGGGCGGGAACTGCCCGCCGTCCGTACCGGGGGGCCCGATCCGTCTTTACCGCGTGCGTGCTCTCCCGGCTGCCTCGCGCCGATTTCCGCAGCCGTGGGCCCGGTGACCGGGCGCGTTGCCATGCGGGTCCGCCGTCGCCTCCGTGAAGCTCCGCTGGGTGACGGGAGCGGTTGGACTTCCTCCGGCCAGGGCGCCGCGTCGTGCTCCGTCGTGCTTGCGGGCGTCCCGTCGTACTGCGCCGGGACGGTCTGGGCGTCGGCGGACTGCCGCTCCTCACCCGCCGGTGTGCCTTCCGACCGCGCCCGCCTTTCCCGTTCGGCGCGCAGACAGGACCGGATCGACTCCGGGTCCAGACCCTCGTTGCACGCCTGATGCAGGAGACGGGCGAAGAGGTAGCCGGAGTCCGCGCCCAGCGCCATCGCCAGGGCTTCCCGGGCCTCGACGCCGTCGCCGCTCGACCATGCCACCCAGCCGGCCAGGGTGAGGGGCGCCGCCGCGTGCTCGCCGTACGAACCGACGCAGCGGCGGGCCAGGGCTCGCCACAGACGCAGAGCCGGGCCGGCTTCCTCGACCTCCATCCATTCGGCAACGCGATCGCGGGTCGTGCGGTCCTGCAGACCGATGATCAGGGCGGCGGCTTCGGGATGTCCGAGCAGTTCGTCGTCCCGCATGTCCGACTGCAGCGCGCCGGACGCGCGAGGTGCTTCGGCGAGGCGCGTCATGACCCGCTCGGCGAGCCGCACGGTCTCCTCGGCCACCCGCGCCCGATCCTCCCCGTCCAGCATCCTCGGGAGCAGACGCATGCTGGTGGCATCCAAGACCGTCTCCTGCTCCAGAGCCGCAGCGGTCTCCCAGGGCTGCAGCCGGGCCCTGAGCTCGCGCAGTGTGCCCCGGACCTGAAGGCCCGCGTACGTCGCCGCGGCGGCCAGGACGGACGTGCCGGGGAGCCCCATCGGCATGCCCTCGGGCGGGCAGCAGCTTTCGCTCGGACAGCAGTACGACCAGAAACGGCCGTCGGAGATGCACAGTGCCTCGATGACGGGCACATCCAACCGGCCGCACTCGGTGCGCAGCGTGGCGGCGAGGGACGCGAGTCGCGTCATGACCTGCCGCCCCGACTCACCCTTCGCGGGTTCCTGGCAGAGATAGGCGACCATCTGCTCGGGCTTGCGTCCTCGTCGCTCACTGCCCGTGATCAGGCCGTGGGTCAGCTGCCGGGCTACGGAGGCCCAGTCGTCCTCGTTCGACGGAATGCCGAGCCGGGCCCGGCCTCCGAACCGGCCGCGCCCGCTCCGGTCGTGCAGGGCGACCAGGACGATGCTGTCCTCGGGTCGATACCCGAGCAGATACGGCAGGGCGTCGGCCAACTCGGCCGGGGTCCGCAGGGTGATCTGGTGCTCGCTTCCGGGGGCGTCGTAGGTCAGGCACTCGACGTGCTCCTCGGCGCCTGCCCGCTCGGCTCCCACCCCGGCGAGGCCGGGTGTGTTACCTGCGGCTCGCTGGTGCCCCCCTCCGCTTCCATGGCCCCGCGCTTCGATGCCGCCGACGGTGCCGATGCCGTCGATGCCGCCGGAGTCTCCGAGGTCGCAAACAGCCTCACCGTCGGGGGCGTCGAAGACATTGCCGAAGCACTCGAACGTGGCCGAGGGTCCGGCGGTTTCGGGCGATGCCGCGTTCATACCGTTTCGCCCAGCTTCAGAAGGTTCGGATGATTCGGAAGGTTCGGGTGATTCGGACGGTCCGGTCGTTTCGCTGTGATTCGTCATGCGCCGACGATCTCGCGAATCACGGAATCCCGTTTCACCCTGTGGATAACTTCGATCAGGAACACGTCACCAGCACCTCGGCCGCCGTCCGGCGTCCACCGCCGCGCTCCCGCCTGTCAGTGGCGTCCTGTTGTATGGAGGCATGACGGACAGCAACAAGGCGGAACTGCGCACGACCGCGGACGCAGTACTGGCCCGACTCGTCGGGGACACCACGGGCTCGGCGCGGCTGCGCGAGGATCAGTGGCGCGCGATCGAGGCGCTGGTCGCCGACAAGCGGCGGGCGCTCGTCGTGCAGCGCACGGGCTGGGGCAAGTCCGCGGTGTACTTCGTGGCGACCGCCCTGCTGCGCGAGCACGGCGCCGGGCCGACCGTCATCGTCTCCCCGCTGCTCGCGCTCATGCGCAACCAGGTCGAGGCGGCCGCCCGGGCCGGCATCCACGCCCGCACCATCAACTCCTCCAACCCGGAGGAATGGCAGACCATCCAGGCCGAGGTGGCCGCGGGCACGGTCGATGTCCTGCTGGTGAGTCCCGAGCGGCTCAACAACCCCGACTTCCGCGACAACGTACTGCCCGAACTGGCCGGCGCCACGGGCCTTCTCGTCGTGGACGAGGCGCACTGCATCTCCGACTGGGGCCATGACTTCCGCCCCGACTACCGGCGGCTGCGCACCATGCTCGCGGACCTGCCGCCGGGCGTCCCGGTGCTGGCCACGACCGCCACGGCCAACGCACGGGTCACCGCCGACGTCGCCGAGCAGCTGGGCACGGGAACCGGCTCGGACGCGCTGGTGCTGCGGGGCCCACTGGACCGCGAGAGCCTCAGTCTGAGCGTCCTGCAACTGCCGGACGCCGCTCACCGACTGGCATGGCTCGCCGATCACCTGGACGATCTGCCCGGTTCCGGGATCATCTACACCCTCACGGTCGCGGCCGCCGAGGAGGTGACCGCCTTCCTGCGACAGTGCGGGCACACGGTCACCTCGTACACGGGCAAGACGGAGAACGCCGAACGGCAGCAGGCCGAGGAGGCTCTCCTGGCGAACCGGGTGAAGGCCCTGGTCGCCACCTCGGCTCTCGGGATGGGCTTCGACAAGCCCGACCTGGGTTTCGTCGTCCATCTCGGGTCGCCCTCCTCCCCCATCGCCTACTACCAGCAGGTCGGGCGGGCCGGACGCGGTGTCGAACACGCCGAGGTGCTGCTGCTGCCCGGACGGGAGGACGAGGCGATCTGGGCCTACTTCGCCTCCGTGGCGTTCCCGCCGGAGGAGGCCGTCCGACGCACGCTCGACCTCATCGCTCGGGCGGACCGGCCGCTGTCGCTCCAGGCCCTCGAACCGCTCGTGGAACTCAACCGCACCCGCCTGGAGACCATGCTCAAGGTCCTCGACGTGGACGGCGCCGTCCACCGGGTCAAGGGCGGCTGGATCTCCACCGGCACGCCTTGGTCGTACGACGCGGAGCGCTACGCCTGGGTCGCCAAGCAGCGCTCGGCCGAGCAGCAGGCCATGCGCGACTACGCCACCACCACGGCCTGCCGCATGGAGTTCCTGCGGCGGCAACTGGACGACGAACAGGCCGCTCCCTGCGGCCGTTGCGACAACTGCGCGGGAGCGCGCTTCACCGCCGAGGTCTCCTCCCGGGCCCTGGACACCGCCGGCGGCTCGCTCGCCCGCGCGGGAGTCGTGGTGGAGCCCCGCCGCATGTGGCCGACCGGGCTTCCGGCCGTCGGCGTCAACCTCAAGGGTCGTATCCCGCCCGGTGAGCAGGCAACCCCGGGCCGGGCCCTCGGCCGCCTTTCGGACATCGGCTGGGGCAACCGGCTGCGCCCCCTGCTCTCGCCCCAGACCCCCGACACGCCGGTGCCGGACGATGTGGCGAACGCGGTCGTGACCGTGCTGTCCGACTGGGCCACGGGGCCCGGCGGCTGGGCGTCGCGCGCTCCGGACGCCCTGGCCCGCCCCGCCGGCGTGGTCGCCATGCCGTCCCGGAGCCGGCCGCAGCTGATCGAATCGCTGGGCGACAGGATCTCCTCGGTCGGCCGCATCCCGATGCTGGGGTCTCTCGCCTACACGGACCAGGCGGACGCCCTGTCCGGGCCCCGCTCCAACAGTGCCCAGCGCCTTCGGGCCCTGAACGGGGCGCTCGTCGTGCCGCCGTCGCTGCGCGAGGCGCTCCAGGCCGCCGACGGTCCCGTCCTGCTCGTCGACGACGTGACCGAGACGGGCTGGACCCTCGCGGTCGCCGCGCGCCTTCTGCTGCAGTCCGGGGCGCAGGGGGTGTTGCCGCTGGTCCTGGCGGTGAGGAGTTGAGCCCGCCGGGTACACGCTGAGCACCCGCGGACGCGAAATCGCTGTGTTCGGCGGCCTCATGCGTCATCCGGCGACGCACTGGGTAGGGATATAAGCCTCGAACAATCCCATAGGGGTCACCGGGCTCAATTGCTCGTTGCCGCAACCCAGTTCGACAGGAAGAATTGAACTCCGCTCCCCGCACGGCTCGTCCGTGGTCCGGTAGGGCTCTGCTGCGGCGTGCGTTCCCCCGATTCCGACCTCGCCCGCAGTGCGGGCGCGTAGCCGAAGGGAGGACCGTGACCTTCGGACTTGCTCCGTCCTCCGCGGCATCGACCTCGTCGTCTGCCGTTCTGTCCGCCGCATCCGCCACCGCGATGGCCCGCATGCTCGAACCCGCCGAGTGGGCCGCCGCGGGAATCCCTCTGCTGCGCAACCCCCGTGAGGTCGTCAGCGGACTGCACTCCCGGCACCGGCCCAGACCGGCCACGGCGATCGTCGCGGTCCTCGATCCGGAGGAACGGGTGTGCGCGAGCGCCTCGTTCACCCGGCGCTCGGCCCCGGCCGACGGCTGGATGTTCCGCAACGTCCTGCTGGACCAACTGCGCCGGGTGATCCCGCACGATCTGCGGCGCCGTACACCCGTGCGCACCGCCGTGCTGCTCTACTGCCGTGACGGCGACGCACGTTGGACGCCGGAGGACGGTGCGTGGATGTGGGGGCTGCGTGACGCCTGCACCCTGCACGGGCTGCGCTGCGGTGCGTACATCACCCTGACCCGGGACGGCTGGCAGGTCCTGGGTGAGGGACGCGGCGGGCGCCGCCCGAACTCCGAATCGAAGCCGGAGCCCTTCGCCCTGTCCGAGGCGCCGCCTCCGCTACCGCGCACCGGTGGCGCCGCCTCGGAGGTGCTTCGCCGGGCGGCAGCCCGCTGACGCCGACCGCTGACGCCCGTCGGTGGCGTCGGCGTCGGCGTCAAGATCAGCGCCGTGCGGCGGCAGAGGCAAAAGCGACGCACACGTGTCGAGGCCAAGCGTGGCCGTCTGTTCGGTAGCACTGCTTGGACCGAATTCTGTAGCACCGCACGGTTGATGGTTGTACGTCAACGACCACAGGCCGCCCGCACCTTCGGGCCCAGGTCGGCCGTCGTCTACGACCGCTGCCCGGACGCGCGCAGGCACGCACACACGCCCGCAGTCACCGCAGGGCGAATCGCCCACCGTACGACGCCCGAAACCCCCGAGTCGCGGCTTACGCGACACCGTCACGCCGCCCAAGGCGACGGGGCGGCCGCCGGGAAGCGGTCGCCGGAGCGGCCCGTCGGCGCCCGCCGACACCCACCACCCGGCGCCCGCGCCACAGGCACGCCGGCGCGCGAAATCGACCTCCGTGCAAACGCACAGCCGCACGCACGCCGGACTCCTGAACACCGTCCGGGTGCCGCCGCGGCGGCACTCTTCAGCACACTTCGGAGCTTCCGGACCGTACCGGAAGCAGCCTCAGACGTCCGTGCCCAGTACCGAGTTGATCTGCTGCGGGTCTCCGCAGACGATCAGCAGGGCACCGGCCCTGGAGCGGGCCTGCGGCAGAGCGGCAGCGGTGGTGGCGCGGTCGGCACTGTTGACGGCGACCACGACCACCGGGCGGGGCGTGGCTCGGGAGGCCTTGGCGGCCTCCGCGTAGAACACGTCGTCGCCCGCGTCGTGCTGGGCCCAGTAGGAGGCTTCGCCGAAGGACAGTTCGTGGGTGGCCCACGGATGCGGTTCGCCGGTGGTGATCACCAGCACCTCACCGGGGGCGCGGCCCGACTCCAGCAACAGGTCGACGGCTTCCTCGGCAGCGTCCAGCGCACCCTCGGCCGAGGCCGGGATCAGCTGGATCTGCGGGGTCGCCGGCGCCGTGGCGGAGGCGGTGGGGGCGCTCGGACCGGCCGGTCCGGGCGTCTTCGTGGCCGGGTCGCGCGGTGCGCGCTGCACCGGCGGCGCGGGCCGCACAGGGCCCGGACGACCGGGGCGCGGCGGAGCCGCGGGGCGGGGGCCGGGTACGGGGCGGGGGGTCGGCGCGACGCGGCTGCTGGCCGGCGTGGCGCGGGGACCCTGGGCACTCTCGTGAATCTGAGGCTCCTCGGGAATGAGAGGCATGAGCTGATTTTTATCAAACGTTGGTGCGGCTCGCGCCAGGGGGTGGCACATGAGTGCGAGCGGAGTTGTCAGAAATCGAAGCCGAGCTGCCCCTCGATCTCCGGAACGCTTCCGTCCGCCCAGCTGCGGGCCTTCTTCAGGTGCCGCCACTGAGGCAGCGCATCAAGATACGCCCACGACAACCGGTGGAACGGGGTGGGGCCCCGCACCTCCAGTGCTGCCTTGTGCACGGGCGACGGATACCCGGCGTTGGCTGCGAAGTCGAAGTCTGCATGGTCGGAACCCAGTTCGGCCATCATTTTGTCGCGCTGAACCTTCGCGATCACCGAGGCCGCGGCCACGGCCACGCAGGACTGGTCGCCCTTGATGACCGTGCGGACCTGCCAGGGCAGCCCGAGGTAGTTGTGCTTCCCGTCGAGGATGACGGCGTCGGGGCGGACCGGGAGGTCCTCCAGCGCGCGGATCGCGGCGAGCCGCAGCGCGGCTGTCATGCCGAGGCTGTCGATCTCCTCCGGGGAGGCGTGCCCGAGGGCGTACGACGTGACCCACGTCCGCAGGACGGAGGCGAGTTCGGTACGCCGCTTCACGGTGAGCAGCTTGGAGTCGGTCAGGCCTTCGGGGGGCCGGCGCAGTCCGGTGATCGCCGCGCAGACGGTGACGGGACCGGCCCACGCGCCGCGCCCCACCTCGTCGACACCTGCGATGACCTTCGCTCCGGTCGTCGCGCGAAGGGAGCGCTCGACGGTGTGGGTAGGGGGTACGTACGGCATGGCGTGCTCAGCCTACGCCGCCCCGTTCACCCCGCGACACCGGGTTTCCCGGAGCGGTGCCGCGGGCTGGAGCGCGAGTGATCATCCACCGCTCGGCCGCAGCAGCGGAAGCACCAGCTGGTCGAGCAGCTCCTCGAGATCCGCGTCGTTCCATTCGCTTCCGCAAAGTTTCGAGCGGTACATCATCATGGCGGGGATGGCGTCGCAGACGTATCCGTTCGCCGCGTCGGGTCGCACCTCTCCCCTTGCTATTCCGCGGGCGATGACCTCGCCGATCAGCCGTATGGCCGGCTCGATCACTCCACCGAGGATCACGCCGTGGAAGCGCTCCGCCTGCAGGTGGTCGCATTCGTGAATCACCGCGCGCAATGCCGAACCGGGGCGCGAGAACATCGCGTCGCGTGCTTTTCGGCACAGCGCGAAGAGGTCCGCGCGCACGTCACCGAGGTCGGGGGCCTCCTCGAAGCTCGGCAGCCCGGCCTCCAGCGCGTCCGCGACGAGATCCTCCTTGGAGGGCCAGCGGCGGTACACGGCGGCCTTGCCCGTCTGCGCTGCGGCGGCGACGCCCTCCATCGTGAGGCCGTTCCAGCCGACGGTGCCGAGTTGCTCCAGGGCGGCATCGAGGATGGCTTGTTCGAGTACGGCGCCGCGCCGACGAAGGGCGGCCGGCCGGGCGGGGGTCGCCGTCCAGCGCGAGGTAACCATCTGACTGTCTCCAGCGGGCAGGGGAGCGGGGAGGTGGCGGAGGTGGACCCCGTCGTGCGGCAGCAAAGGGGGACGTGCCGCGTGACGCGAAGTTAAGTGAACGCTTGCGTTCACTACTGGGGACTCACTACCGTTGACGCAACAGTGAACGCGATCGTTCACTAAGGCACTTGTGGGGGACCCATAGTGACAACCTCTCAGTTGACGAAAAATCAGACACCGGGTGCTGCCCGGCGGCAGGGGCGCCCCGGTATCGCCCTCGCCGTCATCGCGGCCTGCCAACTCATGGTGGTACTCGACGCGACGATTGTGAACATCGCCCTCCCGCACATTCAAGACGCTCTCAAGTTCAGCACCACCGACCTCACCTGGGTCGTCAGCGCCTACACGCTCACCTTCGGCGGCCTGCTCCTGCTGGGCGGCCGGGCCGGGGACATCCTCGGCCGGCGCCGGGTCTTCATGACCGGCATCCTGCTGTTCACCTTCGCGTCGCTGCTCGGCGGACTCGCCCAGGAACCCTGGCAGTTGCTGGCCGCGCGCGTACTGCAGGGAGTCGGCGGCGCCATCGCCTCGCCCACCTCCCTGGCCCTGATCACCACCACGTTCCCCGAGGGACCGGAACGGAACCGGGCCTTCGGCGTCTTCGCCGCGGTCTCCGCCGGCGGTGGCGCCATCGGTCTGCTCGCGGGCGGCATGCTCACCGAGTGGCTCGACTGGCGGTGGGTGCTCTTCGTCAACGTACCCATCGGCGTGGTGATCGCCCTGCTCGCACCGCTGTACATCAACGAGTCCGAACGCCATTCCGGGCGCTTCGACTTCGCGGGTGCGCTGACCTCGACCGCGGGCATGGCCTCGCTCGTCTACGGCTTCATCCGCGCGGCGGACGAGGGCTGGCGGGACGCCCTGACGATCGCGTCCTTCGCCGCCGCCGTGGTGCTGCTGCTGGCCTTCGTCTACGTCGAGTCCCGCGCCAAGGAACCGATCACCCCGCTGCGCATGTTCACCGACCGCAACCGGTCCGGCACGTACGTGATCATGCTGAGTCTCGCCGCGGCGATGTTCGGAATGTTCTTCTACATCGTGCTTTTCGTGCAGAACGTGCTGGGGTACAGCCCGATCAAGGCCGGTCTCGCCTTCCTGCCGGTGACGGTGGTCATCGCGCTCGGCGCGGGTCTGTCGCAGCGGTTCCTGCCGGTGCTCGGCCCGAAGCCGTTCATGCTGACGGGCTCGGCGCTCGCGGCGATCGGCCTGGCCTGGCAGACGCTGATCAGCTCCGACAGCTCGTACGTCGGTGGAGTGCTCGGTCCGATGCTGGTGTTCGGTTTCGGCATGGGGCTGAACTTCGTCACGCTGACCCTGACAGCGGTGTCCGGTGTGGCCCCGCACGAGGCGGGCGCGGCCTCCGGACTGCTCAACGCCATGCAGCAGGTGGGCGGCTCGCTCGGTCTGTCCATCCTCACGACGGTGTTCGGCACGGCCAGCAAGAACGAGGCCGAGAAGCAGTTGCCGCACTTCCTCGCCGACGGATCGCCGCAGCAGAAGGCGGAGTTCGCCAAGACGCATCAGCTGCCCGCCCCGTGGGGACACGAGGTGCTCGCCCAGGGCATCTCGACGGGCTTCGTCGCGGCGGCCGCGATGGCCGTACTCGCCCTGGCCACGGCCTGGTTGGTGATCCGGGTCCGCAAGAGCGATCTGGAGTCCCTCGCCGGGACGTCGGGAGCCGGCGTCGCCTGAGCCGGCCGACGCCGGCGGCCGCCACGGCCGCCCGGCCCGCCTCCAGGGGCCGGGCGGCCAGGTCGGCGAGCCGGACATCCGCGCCTCGCGGGCGAGGCCCTCGCCCCCTCGCACTGTGAGCAGGAACGCCGGTCGGAGCACGGCACGCGCGCCGACCGGCGAGAGCACCCGGAACAGCGCGGCAAGAGGGGCGAACGCACAGGGACAGGCCGGAGCGATCACGAGGGCCGACCCCACCGCGAGAGCCAGCACGGCCATCACCGACATCACTGCCATCACCGCCATGACCACCACCCCACACCCTCCCGCCGCTCAGCCCTCGCCGCCTCCACCCCGCACCCCTGGCGGGTCGGGTGTCGGTAGGACGTCCCACTCCGCACAGCAGATGTCATGACAACGGCCGGACGGTCACGCAGAGTTCCCATCCAACACAGAGAGTTTCGGCAGCCATGCCTCGCGGCTCACGCCCGCCGACCATGCCCACCGAACATGCCCACCCACCCGCGCCCCGCGACCGGTCAGGTCTCCGCCGTGACCCACTCCGGAAGCGGTTCCGTCCGGTGCAGCCACGCGGCCGGCGGAGCTCCCGCCTTCCCTCCGGCGAGGACTCCACCCACGATGGCGCAGGTCGTGTCCACGTCGCCGCCGACCTGGGCCGTCGTCCAGAACGCCTGCTCGAAGTCGCGCAGACCGCGTGCGGCCGACCAGAGCGCGAAGGGCACGGTGTCATGGGCACTCGTACGCCGTCCGCAGCCGAGCACGGCCGCGACCGTGCCGGCGTCGCCGTAGTCGAGCATGTCCCGGGCCCGCCGGAGTCCCGCTCCGACGGCGCTCCTGGGGACGAGGGCGATGACCCCGTCGAGCAGCGCCTCGGCGCTGGGCGGGCCGCCGGGGGCCGCGGCCAGCGCGGCGGCAGCAGCCACGGCCATGGCGCCGACCACGGCCTCACGGTGCTGGTGGGTGGGGTACGCCGAGATCTCCGCCTGGTGCGTCGCCTGCTCGGGGTCGTCCGCGTACCAGGCGCCGAGGGGGGCGATGCGCATCGCGGCGCCGTTGCCCCAGGATCCCTGTCCGTTGAAGAGCTCGGCAGCGAGTTCGCGCCAGTCGCCGCCCTCCCGGACCAGGCGCAGCAGACGGTTGACGGCCGGGCCGTAGCCCCGGTCGAAGTCGTGGTGCTCGGCGAAGGAGTGGGCCAGCGCGTCCTGGTCGACACGGTGGTGGGCGGCCAGGACGGCGACGACCGAGCAGGCCATCTCCGTGTCGTCCGTCCACTGCCAGGGACCGGGCGGCAGCTCGCGCCGCTTGAGCAGCGGGTAGTGCACGGGGACGAAGAACTGTGAGCCCAGCGCGTCTCCGACGGTGAGTCCGCGGAGGCTGGCCAGGGCGCGGTCCAGGCGCCCGTCGGATGAGGAGTCGGCTGTCATGGCTTGGCCACCTTATCCGGTGATCCCGTACGGTTCCGGGTCCCGCCAGCGTTCGAAGGGCGGGTCCAGCACGTATTTCCCGTCGTCCCCGAGAACGAGCATCCGCATCTCCGCGTTCCCCGGGTTGGACAGTGACTCGAACTCCGACACCGTCCAGTGGAACCAGCGCATGCAGAACAGCCGCATCGCCAGGCCGTGGGTCACCAGCAGCACGTTCGGCGGGTGGTCGGGCGCCTCGAAGCTGCGGTAGAGGCTTTCCAGGAAGCCGCCGACCCGGTCGTAGACGTCGGCTCCGGACTCGCCCTGGGCGAAACGGTAGAAGAAGTGGCCGTACGCGTCGCGGTACGCCTTCTGGAGCCGGACGTCGTCCCGGTCCTGCCAGTTTCCCCAGTCCTGCTCGCGCAGCCGGGGCTCCTCGCGCACGCGTATGAGCTCGGGGTTCAGGTGGAAGGCGCGCAGCGTCTCGTGCGTGCGGCGATACGGGGAGACGTACACGCTGACGGGTTCGCGGCCGAGCACCTCGCGCAGCCGTTTGCCCGTCTCCTCGGCCTGCTGCCAGCCCCGGTCGGTCAGGGCCAGCGCGTGGTCGGGCTCGCGTTCGTAGACGGTGTCATCAACATTGCCCGTTGACTCCCCGTGCCGGACAAGGACGATGCGCCGTGGTCGTGCCATGCCCAAACCCTAGATCGGCCAGCGGCCCGCCGAGCACTCGTACGGGCTCCATACGGCGTACGTCACACGCCGTCCGCGCTCTTCGCCACAGCGGGGAGCCCGAGGACCGGGTCCGGACGTCAGACGATCCAGCTCGGTTCCAGCTCGACTATGTCGCCCGTGAGGGCCGCGACGTCGGTCTCCGTCTGCGCGCGCAGGGCGAGCCGCTCCAGGCGCTCCACGCGGTACTTGCCGTGTTCGGCGGCGGACCGCCACATGGACAGCACCATGAACTCGCTGCCCGGTGCCTCGCCGAACAGTCCGCGGATCATGCCCGGCGAACCGGCCATGGCGGGGTTCCAGACCTTCTCCTGCATCAGTGTGAAGTGCTCCGCGCGCTCCTCGTGCACCCGGCAGTGGGCGACCCTGACCAGGTCGGCGTCGGTGAAGCGCGGCTCGAAGCCGGTCTTCACGTCGAAGCGGTAGTCGAACAGTTTGACCTGGGCGTCCTTGAACGTGCCGGACTGCGCCGTGGCCAGCCGGTCGTGGGAACGGGCCATGAAGGAGTCGTAGAAGGCACGGCTCTCCCAGAACGCGAAGACGTGCGCCACGCCCGGCCGCACCCGGCTCCAGCCTCCGCCCTGTCCCCTGAACCCCGGCTCCCCCAGAAGCCCCGCCCATTTTCGCTGCCCGCGCTCGAAGCCGCGGCGGTCCACCACGGTGCAGCGAATCCACTTGACCAGCACCGCGCCATGGTAAGGCCAGGGAGCGTGGCGCCGGTCACTCTCCGGCGGACAGCTCTTCCGCACGCCCGGGTGCGCGCGTGGCAGGATGGACAACCGGCCTTGCCCGCCCGGCAGTTCGGTGCCGAGGGGGCACCTGGGGAGACGGGGAAGGGAAACGCATGGTGCAGGGCATCAACAAGGGGATCCGTAAGGTCGAGGTGTCGGTCAAATGGGACCCGAGTCCGACAGGGCAGCCGCCCACGGATCTGGACATCGTCGCCGCGACCTACCTGGCGAGCGACCCGTACGGCGATCCGGACTATGTCGTCCACTTCGACAGCCGCTCCCCCGACGGCACCATCTATCTCAACCGCGACAGCAAGGACGGCAAGGGCTTCGGCTGGGACGAGGTCATGACGCTGGAGCTCGACCGGCTGGACGCCCGCTACGCGCGCGTGGTGGTCGGCGTAGTCATCCAGCAGCGCTCGGCGCACCGCACGTTCGTCGGGGTGATCAACCCCGGACTGCGCATCCGCGAGGGATACACCGTGCTCGCCGAGGACGATTTCGGCAGTGTCCTCGGATCTACGGCGACGACGATCGGCGAGTTCGTGCGCGAGGGTGCGGGCACCTGGGACTTCCATCCCGGTATCCACGGCTCCGACGACGACCCCGCGACCTTCACGCGGACCATGGGACAGGCGCCCCGGCCCTGAGCGCCAGCCGTGCGGGGCGCGTCGTACGCACGCGAGGTGCCACGCACGCCGGCTACGGGTTCGACGGTATGCCTGCGCCGTGAGGGGCCTGTACGCCGACGAGGGGCGCCGGTGGGTCACCGGCGCCCCTCGTCTCAGGGCGTGTCAGTCAGACGGGGACGGGTCCCTGCCGGGTCAGCTGCAGCCGCTGGTCGAGCCGCAGCCCTCGCAGATGTAGCAGGAACCGGCTCGCTGCATCTTCGTACCGCAGGAGAAGCACAGCGGGGCGTCGGCCTGGATGCCCAGCTGCATCTCCACCAGCTCGGCGCTGGTGTGCGCCTGCTGCGGGACGGGCTTGACCGCCTCGATCTCGGCCTTCGGGGTGGCGACGGCCTTCAGCTCCTGGGTACGCGGCGCCGACTGGGCCAGCCCCTCGACGTCGACCTCGTCGTCGATGGACTGCTCGTAGGAGCCGGTCTCCAGGTGGCGCTGACGCTCCTCGGCGGAGTGGATGCCGAGCGCGGAGCGCGTCTCGAAGGGCAGGAAGTCGAGCGCCAGGCGGCGGAAGATGTAGTCGACGATCGACTGGGCCATCCGCACGTCCGGGTCGTCCGTCATGCCGGCGGGCTCGAAGCGCATGTTCGTGAACTTCGAGACGTACGTCTCCAGCGGGACGCCGTACTGCAGACCGACCGAGACGGCGATCGAGAAGGCGTCCATCATGCCCGCGAGCGTCGAGCCCTGCTTGGACATCTTCAGGAAGACCTCGCCGAGACCGTCGTCCGGGTAGGAGTTGGCCGTCATGTAGCCCTCGGCGCCGCCGACCGTGAACGACGTCGTGATGCCGGGCCGGCCCTTGGGGAGGCGCTTGCGGACCGGGCGGTACTCGACGACCTTCTCGACCGTCTCGCGGATGGTCGCCTCGGCCTTGGCCGTGACGGCGTCCTTCTCGGCCGTGCCCTTGTCCTTGGTCTTGGCGGACAGCGGCTGGCCGACCTTGCAGTTGTCGCGGTAGATCGCGAGCGCCTTGACGCCCATCTTCCAGGCCTCGAAGTAGACCTCCTCGACGTCCTCGACGGTCGCCGTCTCCGGCAGGTTGACCGTCTTGGAGAGGGCGCCGGAGATCCACGGCTGGATCGCGGCCATCATGCGGACGTGGCCCATCGCGGAGATGGAGCGCTCGCCCATGGCGCAGTCGAAGACCTCGTAGTGCTCCGGCTTGAGACCCGGGGCGTCCACGACGTTGCCGTTCTCGGCGATGTGCGCGACGACCGCCTCGATCTGCTCCTCCTGGTAACCCAGACGGCGCAGAGCCTGCGGGACGGTGCCGTTGACGATCTGCATCGAGCCGCCGCCGACCAGCTTCTTGAACTTGACCAGGGCGAGGTCGGGTTCGAGGCCGGTGGTGTCGCAGGACATCGCGAGACCGATGGTGCCGGTCGGGGCGATGACCGACGCCTGCGCGTTGCGGAAACCGTTCTTCTCGCCGAGGTGCAGGACGTCCTGCCAGGCCTCCGTGGCGGCGGCCCAGATCGGCGTGTCCAGGTCGTCCACGCGGACGGCCTTCGTGTTCTCGTCGGCGTGCTGCTTCATGACACGCAGGTGCGGCTGCGCGTTGCGGGCGTACCCGTCGTACGCGCCGACGACCGCGGCGAGTTCGGCGGAGCGGCGGTACGAGGTGCCGGTCATCAGGGAGGTGATGGACCCGGCGAGGGCGCGGCCGCCGTCGGAGTCGTACGCGTGGCCGGTCGCCATCAGCAGGGCGCCGAGGTTGGCGTAGCCGATGCCGAGCTGGCGGAAGGCGCGGGTGTTCTCACCGATCTTCTGGGTCGGGAAGTCCGCGAAGCAGATCGAGATGTCCATCGCCGTGATGACCAGCTCGACGACCTTGGCGAAGCGCTCGACCTCGAAGGACTGGTGGCCCTTGCCGTCGTCCTTGAGGAACTTCATCAGGTTCAGCGAGGCGAGGTTGCAGGACGTGTTGTCCAGGTGCATGTACTCGCTGCACGGGTTCGAGCCGTTGATCCGGCCGGACTCCGGGCACGTGTGCCAGTTATTGATCGTGTCGTCGTACTGGATGCCCGGGTCGGCGCAGGCCCACGCGGCCTCGGCCATCTTGCGGAAGAGCGACTTGGCGTCGACCTCCTCGATGACCTCGCCGGTCATGCGCGAGGTGAGGCCGAACTTCGCGCCCGTCTCGACGGCCTTCATGAACGCGTCGTTCACGCGGACCGAGTTGTTGGCGTTCTGGTACTGGACGGACGTGATGTCGTCGCCGCCCAGGTCCATGTCGAAGCCCGCGTCGCGCAGGGCGCGGATCTTCTCCTCTTCCTTCACCTTGGTCTGGATGAAGTCCTCGATGTCGGGGTGGTCGACGTCGAGGATGACCATCTTGGCGGCACGGCGGGTGGCGCCACCGGACTTGATGGTGCCCGCGGAGGCGTCGGCACCGCGCATGAAGGACACCGGACCCGAGGCGTTGCCGCCGGAGGACAGCAGTTCCTTGGAGGAGCGGATGCGGGAGAGGTTCAGGCCGGCGCCGGAGCCGCCCTTGAAGATCATGCCCTCTTCCTTGTACCAGTCGAGGATCGACTCCATGGAGTCGTCGACGGACAGGATGAAACAGGCGGAGACCTGCTGGGGCTGCGGGGTGCCGACGTTGAACCAGACGGGGCTGTTGAAGCTGAAGATCTGGTGCAGGAGGGCGTACGCCAGCTCGTGCTCGAAGATCTCGGCGTCGGCGGGCGAGGTGAAGTACCTGTGGTCCTCGCCGGCCTTCCGGTACGTCTTCACGATGCGGTCGATGAGCTGCCTGAGGCTCACCTCGCGCTGCGGGGTGCCCACGGCGCCCCGGAAGTACTTGCTGGTGACGATGTTGACCGCGTTCACCGACCAGAAGTCGGGGAACTCCACGCCGCGCTGCTCGAAGTTGACCGAGCCGTCGCGCCAGTTGGTCATGACGACGTCACGGCGCTCCCACGCGACCTCGTCGTACGGGTGTACGCCGGGAGTGGTGTGGATGCGCTCGATACGCAGTCCCTTGCTCGCCTTGGTGCCCTTGGCGCGGGAACTCCGTGCCGGACCACTCGCCGTCTCTGTCATGCCGCCTCCCTGTACGGGCGAAAACGCCCTGAAGTGCCCTGATGTTCCCGTGGCACGTTGTTCTGTCTGGTGTCGCGGGCATTGACGCGCTGCCGCCCGCGACAGATCTGTCGCCGCCGTCCGGCCGGTTCCCGGGTCGCCGCCCGGTACCGGCCCGCCGGTCAGTCGGCGGCGTGGGCGGGTTCGGGGACCTGTGCGGTCCCTCCGGACCCGCGGTCCTCACCGGGGCTCCCCGTGGCGGCGCCCTTGCCGCCGGCGGTGCCCTCGCGGTCCTCGTCGTCCGCGGCGGGCGGCCCCGTCTGTTCCCTGAGTTCCTCGATCGCGGCCGCGAAGTCCTCCAGCGAGTCGAACGCCCGGTAGACGGACGCGAACCGCAGGTAGGCGACGAGGTCCAGCTCCTGCAACGGGCCGAGTATGGCCAGCCCCACGTCGTGGGTGGTCAGCTCGGCGCTCCCGGTGGCCCGCACCGCCTCCTCGACCCGCTGGCCGAGCTGGGCGAGGGCGTCCTCGGTGACAGGTCGTCCCTGGCATGCCTTGCGCACGCCGTTGATGACCTTGGTACGGCTGAAGGGCTCCGTGACTCCGGACCGCTTCACCACCATGAGCGAGCACGTCTCCACGGTCGTGAAACGACGGGAGCAGTCAGGGCACTGGCGGCGCCTGCGGATCGACGTGCCGTCGTCGGTCGTACGACTGTCGACCACGCGGCTGTCGGGGTGCCTGCAGAAGGGGCAGTGCATGAGCTTCCAACCCTCCTCACAGCAGACTCAACAACCTCGAAAGGCCCCTCGGGCCCCCCGAAGCAGCCCCAAGCATAGGCGATCGCCAGGGACTCGGAGACCCGAGGGACCACAACTTCTGGGCCGCTGCCGCAATCCAACCACTAGATGTGGGGATTGGCTCATACATCCAGGCGGTGAAGGCGTGTCGCGCGTGGGAGGCGGGTTGCCGCAGGGGCGCACCCCTTTCGAAGACACGCACGCGCCGCAGCCGTACCGCTGCGGCGCGTGCGGAGATACCGTGGGCGCCGCAAGGAGGTCGCGTGGGACTCCCGCGCGAGCGGGGGTCGGTTCGCGGTCGACGGGATGCCGGATGGCAGACTGAGGCAGCACCCCACGAGGTCGTCGCCCCGGCGGTGAAGAGTACAGCGATGGACCTCTTCGCCCGCCAGGCACCGCGGTAGCTATACACCCAGACACGTGATCAAGTCAGACACTTCACGGTTTTTCACTCGAACGTGTGTTTGGCGCAACCTTTCGAAAGCTACTACCGTTGTCCAGCAGGGAGACCATCGAGAGGGGCCGACGTGACCACCACCGCAGACAGTGCCACCATCACTGCCCAGGACCGCTCCCAGGGCCGACTCGAGCCGGTGCATGCGATGAACGAAGCCGCGAATCCTGAGGTACACAAGCGCTCCCTGCCAGGGCGACCTCCAGGCATCCGGGCGGACAGCTCCGGACTCACGGACAGGCAACGCCGGGTGATCGAGGTCATCAGGGATTCCGTGCAGCGGCGCGGGTACCCGCCGTCGATGCGCGAGATCGGTCAGGCGGTCGGCCTGTCCAGCACCTCGTCGGTCGCACACCAGTTGATGGCACTGGAGCGCAAGGGCTTCCTGCGCCGTGACCCGCACCGGCCGCGCGCCTACGAGGTGCGTGGCTCGGACCAGGCGGCGTCGGTGCAGCCCACCGACACCGCGGGCAAGCCGGCCGCGTCGTACGTTCCGCTGGTCGGCCGCATCGCCGCCGGTGGCCCGATCCTGGCCGAGGAATCGGTCGAGGACGTCTTCCCCCTGCCCCGGCAGTTGGTCGGCGACGGCGAGTTGTTCGTGCTGAAGGTCGTCGGTGACTCGATGATCGAGGCGGCGATCTGTGACGGCGACTGGGTCACGGTGCGCCGTCAGCCGGTCGCCGAGAACGGCGACATCGTCGCCGCGATGCTCGACGGCGAAGCCACCGTCAAGCGCTTCAAGCGCGAGGACGGCCACGTCTGGCTCCTCCCGCACAACTCGGCGTACGAGCCCATCCCGGGTGACGACGCCACCATCCTCGGCAAGGTGGTGGCGGTACTGCGGCGCGTGTGACGGCTACGGCGGGCGGGCCCGAGCGGCCCCCCGCCCTCTGACCGGGCCCCGGGACCCCTGCGCCGGTTCCGGGGCCCTGCGCTGTCCGCGTGCGGTTGGGCCCGAGGGCTCCGGGGGCGGAAGCATTGGATCAGGAACCGGGCGACCTCGGGGCCGGAGGAGCGACCTGCGATCGCCCGGCCTTCCGCGGTCACTCCGCGTCGGTTTCTTCCGCCTTGCCCGCCACGGCTTCGTCCGCCTTGCCCGCTGCGGCTTCGTCCGCCTTCTTCGCTGCCGCTTCTTCGGTCTTCTTCGCCACGGCGTCGATCGCGGTCAGCGACCTGCGGACCTGGTTGCGGTCCGTGGTGTACCAGAAGTCGGGCAGGGACGCCTTCAGGTAGCTGCCGTACCGGGCCGTGGCCAGCCGCTGGTCCAGCACCGCGACCACACCCCGGTCCCCCGTCGCCCGGACGAGACGGCCGGCGCCCTGGGCCATGAGCAGAGCGGCGTGGGTGGCGGCGACCGCCATGAAGCCGTTGCCCCCGGCGTCCTCCACGGCCTTCTGGCGGGCGCTCATCAGGGGGTCGTCCGGACGCGGGAACGGGATCTTGTCCATGACCACCAGCTGACAGCTGGGACCGGGGACGTCGACGCCCTGCCACAGCGACAGCGTGCCGAACAGGCAGGTCCTCGGATCGGCCGCGAAGTTCTTGATCAGCTCGCCGAGGGTCTCCTCGCCCTGGAGCAGGATCGGGAACTCCGGAATGCGCGTGCGCAGTTCCTCCGCGGCGAGCTGGGCGGCCCGCATCGAGGAGAAGAGCCCCAGCGTGCGGCCGCCGGCCGCCTGGATCAGCTCCGTCAGCTCGTCGAGCATGTCCCCGCGGTCTCCGTCGCGAGCGGGCCGCGCCAGGTGCTTCGCGACGTACAGGATGCCCTGTTTGGGGTAGTCGAACGGGGATCCGACGTCCACGCCCTTCCACTGCGGCAGGTCGTCTCCCTGGGTGCCCTCGGGGGCGAGGCCGAGGGAGGCGCCCACGCCGTTGAAGTCGCCGCCCAGCTTGAGGGTCGCCGAGGTCAGGACCACGGAGCGGTCCGTGAACAGCTTCTCCCGCAGCAGGCCCGACACCGACATGGGGGCCACGCGCAGGGAGGCGCCGAAGCGGTCGTGCCGTTCGTACCAGACGACGTCCCACTCGGAGCCGTTCGTGATGCGCTCCGCCACGTCGTGCACGCTCTCGACGGAGGCGAGTGCCTGCTTGCGGACCGCGTCCTCGTCCTGGACGGACTTGTCGCGGGTCGCGCCGATCGCGGAGATGACCGTGCGCGCGGCGTCGCGCAGCGCCATGAGGGCGTAGCCGAGGTCCTCCGGGACCTCCTCCAGGCGGCCGGGGAGCGCCAGTTCCATCAGCCGCTCGAAGCCCTCGGCGGCGGTCTGCAACTGGTCCGCGGCCTTCTCGTTCACGAGTCGTGCGGCGCGCCGCACGGCGCGGTTGACCTGGCCGGGGGTGAGTTCGCCCGTGGCCACTCCGGTGACCCGCGACACCAGTTCGTGCGCCTCGTCGACGATCAGCACCTCGTGCTGCGGGAGCACCGGCGCGCCCTCGATGGCGTCGATCGCGAGCAGCGCGTGGTTGGTGACGACGACCTCGGCGAGCTTGGCCCGCTCACGGGCCATCTCCGCGAAGCATTCGGCGCCGTACGCGCATTTGGAGGCGCCCAGGCACTCCCGCGACGAGACCGACACCTGGGCCCACGCACGGTCGGAGACGCCCGGGGTGAGGTCGTCGCGGTCGCCGTTCTCCGTGCCGTCCGACCAGTCGCGCAGGCGCAGCAGGTCCTGGCCCAGTTTGCTGGTGGGGGCGGCCGCCTCGAACTGGTCGAAGAGCCCTTCCTCCTCTTCCTGCGGGACGCCCTCGTGCAGGCGGTGCAGACACAGGTAGTTCGACCTGCCCTTGAGCATCGCGAACTCCGGGCGGCGGCGCAGCAGCGGGTGCAGTGCGTCGACCGTGCGGGGCAGGTCCCGCTCCACGAGCTGGCGTTGCAGCGCCAGGGTGGCGGTCGCCACGACCACCCGCTCCCCGTGTGCGAGGGCCGGCACCAGGTAGCCGAGTGACTTTCCGGTACCGGTGCCGGCCTGCACCAGCAGGTGGGCACCGTCGTCGATCGCCTCGGCGACGGCTTCGGCCATGGTCACCTGGCCGGGGCGCTCCGTACCGCCGACGGCAGTGACGGCAGCGTGCAGGAGTTCAGGGAGTGAGGGCTTCGTCATAGCCCGACCACCCTACGGCCCGGCACTGACAAACGGGTGATCACGGGGACGGCCAGGGAATGGATCAAGACCGGGTGCCCTTCGGTCGCGGATCACTATGGATCATTCGCTGGAGGGGAGAGTCCGAAAGGGACCGGTTCGATTCGCATCGGCTTCGGACCGGGATCGAGCCGAGGTCGCATCGGGTGCGGGTGCGGGTCGGGCTCGGGTACGGGTCGGGTTCGGATCGCGTACGGCTCGGGTTCGGACGACTCTTCGGGGAGAACGGGAGTGCGTCGGGGGCCGGGGTCCCGCACGCGGTACGCGCGGTCCTACAACACCCGGCGCAACGACCGGTCCCGGATCACGAGGGCGGCCCGTTTGGCGGGCAGGTCGATCTCGGCGGAGAAGCGGAACCCGGCGCTGAGGAAGGAGGCGACAGAGGGGACGTTGCGAAGGTCGGGCTCCGCGACGACGCGGGCGCAGGCGGGCCGTCGGTCGAGGACGAGGTCGGCGACGGCTCTCAGAAGGGTGCCGCCGAGTCCGCGCCCCCGGTCCGCGACCCCGCCGATGAGGAGGTGGACGCCGGTGTCGTGGGGCCGGGCGGGGTAGTGGCGGGCGAGCGGGTCGAGGTCGGCGCGGTAGATCTCCCAGTAGCTCATCGGGGTGCCGGCCAGCATGCCGACGCACGGGACGCTGCGGCCGTCCCCGTCGACCTGTTCCCGGACATGGCGTTCCGCCGCGGACTCGGGGCCGGCCAGGTCCCAGAAGGCGGCCACCGCGGGGTCGTTCATCCACCGGCTGATGAGGGCGAGGTCCCGTTCGAGGCGTACGGGGACCAGCTGGAAGACACCCGCGGGCGTGCCGGTCGGCCCCCAGCCGGCCACGCCGTCGAGCAGGTCGTCGGCGGTGGACGCGGCGGCGGGTGACGCCGCCGCCTCTCCGGGGCGGCTCGCCGGTCCGTCCGGGTCGAGTCGGCCCTGCTCGATGAGCGCGAGCAGTTCGTCCGGCAGCCGCAGGTCGAGGGTGTCCTCGCTGTCGCTGCCCGCGCCGCCACCGGGTGCGGTGGGGTCCTCACCGGTGACGGTGTCGGCGTCGGCGTCGTGGGTGAGGGGGACGGTGCCGGTGCTCGCGTCGTTGGGAGGCACGGCGACGCTCCTTTCAGGAGTACGGGTGGTTCGTGTTCCGCGGTGCGCGGGAGGGGCGGGGTCCCGCAGCCGGTCGCGGGTGGATCAGGTGGCAGGCCGGGGACGGTCAGACGGCGAGTGGGTTGGCGATGGTGACGTAGACGGACTGGGTGTCGACCGGGCCGACGAGCTCGTCGAGGCCGTGCAGGCGGGTCAGCAGGTTCGCCTTGCAGCGCAGGACCGGGGCGTCGAGCAGTCGGGCGGGGAGTGTGGTGCGCGGCCGGGCGGGGCCGCGGGCGATGTCGGTGAGGAAGCGCCGGAACGCGGCCAGCAGCAGGTGTTCGTCGGCCAGGCGTTGGGAGCCGAACGCGCCGATGAGTCCGAGGACGTTGTTGATGCCGAGGTAGTAGGCGAAGCGCTCGTCGGTCACGTCGTCGGGCACGAACGTGTCGCTGTGCTCGCCGATGCCGGGCAGCAGGGCGTCCAGTTCCGCGCGCCGGGACTGGCGGAAGTAGTAGCCCTGGTTGTCGCGGTAGCGGCCGCCCCTGGGCCAGCCGGCGGGATCCAGGAGCACCAGGGTGTTCTGCTGGTGGGCTTCCAGCGCGATGCCGGCTTCCGCGTCCAGCCACAGCACCGGGCGGACGACCTGCTCCAGGTAGCGCAGGAACCACTCGGCGGCGACGGCCCCGGCCGGGCGGCCGGTGCGGCCGGCGAGGCGGTGGACGAGCTGCGCCAGGCGGGACCGTGAAGCCGGCCGGTCCGGCTCGGCGTGCCCTCCTGCCGCACCGGATCGGGCAAGCGGGCGGGGTGAGACGAGTCCGGCGACGCAGGAGACGTCCGTGGACGGGCTGAACGGGTTGTGGCGGATCACCGCGTCGAGTCCCTGCACGGGGGTGCCGTCGGGGGCGTCCACAGCGACCCACGCCGGGTCGCGCACGATGTCGAACCCCGGATGCGCGGCCTGCCACCGCCTGGACAGGCCGCCGCGCAGGAGCCGGTGCACTTCGACGCCCCGGTGCAGTTCCTTGCGGAGGTTCTCGCGGCGGGAGTTGGTGATGCGCAGTCCCAGCGACAGCTTGAGCATGGCCGCGGCGCCGGACCTGTGGACGGTGCGTACGGAGGAGGTGGGGTACCAGGCGGGGCCCTGTGGGCCGAGGTCGCGGAGCAGTCCGGCGTCGAACAGGCCCGCCACCGAGGCGCGTTGGCGGACCTCGCGCAGTTGCCAGGGGTGGGCCGGCAGGGCGGCGTAGCCGTCGGGCAGGGGCAGCGAGGTGTCCGCGAGGCGTGCGGTCAGCAGGGGTGCGGCGAGCGGGCGCCCGCGTTCGGTCCAGGCCGAGTCGGTGGCGAGGAGGGCGGGGGCGACGGCCAGCCAGTGCGGGACGAAGGAGCCGTACAACTCGGGTGAGTAGAGCGGTGCCTCGGACTCGGAGAGGCCCTCGCGGCTCTTGGGGGCGGGGTGCAGGGGATGTCCGAGAACGAGTGCCTGCTCGGCGGCGAGGAAGAGGTCGGGGTCACCGGCGGGGCGCATCCGGCAGGCGCTGATGAACATGGCGGTACGGCGGCGGGAGTCGGCGACCCGTGCGACCAGGTCGGCGCTGTCGGTCGCCGCGGTCGCGTGGGACGGGCGGGATGCTCCTGAGTGGGGGTTCGCCGGGCACGGTGCCTCCGGGCGGGCGGCCTCCGCGGCAGGGGCCTTGGCGGCGGGGGCCTGCGCGGGGGCCTTCGCGCGAGGGGTCGGCAGGTGCGGGTCCGCCGGGCGCGGGGTCGCGGACGCCTCTCTGGCGAGGAGTGCGGCGATCGTGACGGCGTCGGCGGGCGGGGAGTGGTCCGGGGCGCCTGCCAGGAGGGGGCGGCCGAAGCGGTGCCATCCGGTCGGGGACCAGTGGCGGACGGGGACGAGCAGGGCGGTGCCGCTGGCGGGGAGCGGGATGCGGAGGGGACCGCCGGCAGGGTCTCGGAGGTCGGCCTCGCGCACCCAGCAGCGCAGCAGGTTCTCCACGGTGGCGGCTTCGGCGGCGGCGAGGGGGTCGGGGTGCTCCAACGGGTCGGGGTGGTCGTGCGGCAGGGACACGAGGGACTCCTGGTACTCGGGAGCGCCCGATCCCTTCACCGGACCCACGTCCGAAGCCGGACCGGCGTCCGAAGCCGGACCGGCGTCCGAAGCCGGACCCGCATCCGAAGCCGGACCCACGTCCGAGACCGGACCTGCGTCCGAGGCCCTGTCCCCCGTGGAGGTTCGCTGTCGGGGATCCGTCGCGTCGGACAGACGTGGCAGCGGCCCGAGGGTGCGGCCGTCGGAAGGGGAGGTGGCGTTCAAGGTCGAGGTCCTCGGGTTGAGCTGGGCTGGGCTGGGTGCGTGAACTCGAATCGAGTCAAGTGCGTTGACGGCGGCTTGTGTTGACGCTGGTGAAGAACCACTGCGGCAGGCCAGGCAGGCTCGAACTCGGTGGGGAGACGGAACTCACCGGCGGATGTCAGCTCCGGGCGCGGTGCGGCCGCGGGCGGGTCGGCGGGCGGTCGCGCGGCTCGCCTCGGGCTCACCCCGCGCGCTCGGCCGGGTCGCCGTGCCGCCGGGGCCGTCGGTGCGGTGGAGGCGTCCGGCCGCCGCGGGTGGGCCGGCGGGCCACCTCCTCGACCGCGTCGGTGAGACGGTCGAGTACGGCGGCGGCCTGTTCGTCGCTGATGGTCAGCGGCGGCAGCAGTCGTACGACATTCGCGTGCGGGCCGCCGACGTCGACGATCAGGCCGCGGCGCAGGCACTCACGCTGGACGGCGGTGGCCAGAGCGGACGCGGCCGGCCCGGAGCCGGGTGAGTGATCCGGCGCCCGCGTCCCTGCCGCGTCCACGGGGGCCACTTCCCGCTCCCCCGGCGCGACTTCGGGACCGACCGGTGCGGCTTCGGCGCCCGCGAGCGCGACTTCGTGGTCCGCCCGTGCGACATCCGGGTCCATCAGCTCGACGCCGATCATCAGGCCGCGCCCCCGGACGTCCCGGACGCACGGGAACCGGGCCGGGAGGGAGCGCAGTTGGGCGAGCAGGCGGTCGCCGAGGGTCGCCGCCCGGCGAGCGAGTTGGTGGCGGCGGACGTGGGCGAGGGTGGCGGTGCCCGCGGCCATGGCGAGCTGGTTGCCGGGGAACGTGTCGCTGCGGCCGTCGGATCGCCGTACGTCGAGATCCTCGCGGTAGACCAGTACGGCGAGGGGGAGGCTGCCGCCGATGGCGTGGGAGAGGACCATCACGTCGGGGGTGACTCCGCTGTGGTCCACCGCCCAGAAGGCGCCCGTCCGCCCGACCCCGGTCATGGACTCGTCCGCGATCAGCGGTACGGACCGGGCGGCCGTGAGTCCGCGCACGCGCCGCGTCCAGTCGTCGGAGGCGGGAAGCACCGCGCCCTCCCTGTGGACGGGGTCGAGGACCGCTCCGGCGGGGAGCGGCAGGCGCGGCACGGGATGGCCGAGACCGGTCCCGTCCCGGCGGGAGGTGAGGTCGAGGGCGCCGAGGATCTCGGCGCGCCCGGTCGCGGTGCGTACGAGACGGAACGCCGCCTCCATCGCGTCCTCGCCGGCCGGTCCGCAGAACCGCACGCGGGCGCGGTCGGCGAGGCCCGGCGGCAGGGTGCGGAACAGTTCCTCGGTGAAGGCGTCCCGCACGGGTGTCGTCAGGTCGGGGACGAGCAGGGGTGCGCCCGAGTCGAGGACCTCGCGGATCGCGCCGAGGACCACGGGGTGGTTGTGGCCGAGTGCCAGGGCGCCCGCGCCGGAGGCGCAGTCCAGGTACCGGCGGCCGTCCGCGCCCTCGATGGTCAGACCGCGCGCCCGGACCGGCACGATCGGCAGGGCGCCCGCGTAGGTGCGGGCCGCCGGCTCACGCGTCGTCTGCCGCCTCCCGACCCCCTCGCGCGTGGGGCACGGGCTTCCTCGGTGTGCGGGGTGCGCGCCCGCAGGGCCGCGGGTCACGCCCACCGCCTCGCAGGGCCCTCCGGGCGCAGACTCGGCGCGGAACACGCCCATCGCCTCGTAGCTTCCTCCGGGCGCAGACTCGGCCACGGCCACCGTTCCCGTCCTCCCGCTGTCCACGGACGAGGGGTCCTCGCGACCTCGTCCACCCCCGAATACGTATCCCCGCGAGCGTCGAGTCGATCTGTCGACGCCCCGGCGACCTGAGTGCAGGGGACCGGACACCGTCAGCAGGACCCCATGGCTACCAACCGCGGACCGTCCGGCGGGTTACGGGTTGCCGCAAGATCATCGCGGTCCCCCGGATCCCCGCCCGCGCGAGAGCTCACGGGGTTCGCCGGGCCCCAGCGGGCGCACGAGACCTCCACGGGGTTGTTCACGCGAAGGCGACGCGGCGCGGATGCTGCGCCGATGAACAGTCCCCCACCACCGTCACAGAAGGTGACTGATCGTCATATGCCCTCATTGCGTGGCCTTCACCTGTTTGAGGCGATGCGGCACCCAGGGGACCGTGGCCATCCGGCGACCGGCTCGGAGAGGGAAGGGCGAGAACCGTTCACCGCGTGGCCGCGTCGCCCGCTGCCGTACGCCCTGGCTCGCACCCGCGCCCTGGCCGCCGACGCCCGCCACGACCCGTCCGCCCGCCGCGCCCTGCGCGAGGCCGTGGCCCGCCTGCCACCGCCTCGCACGCCCGCCGCCCGCTGCCCCCGCGCGTGGAGCGGGGAGCCCGCACCGTGGAGGGACCCGCGGAGGTTCGGCGTGACGGCGACGGCGACACTGCACCGTCGTGACTGACTGTCCATCACTAATGGTCGCGCGCGTAGCAGACTTGGCACCGCCGTGCGGGCACGGAACCCCCAACACCCCTTGGTGCAACCGGCGTCCCGCCAAGCCACCCCCGCACCTACCCCGCCCGGTCCTCAAGACGTGTCCACAGCGTCTCCACCAGCCGGTCGGCGCCGTCCCGGACGACTCCCTCGCGGAACTCGGCGGCCATCTGCCGGGCGATGACCGGGCCGGTGGTCAGGCACCAGTGCCACCAGCGGTCCAGCTCGCGCACGTCCAGGCGTTCCGCGGGCACCAGCGCGGGCCAGTCGCAGGCCCGAGCCTGCGCGGCCAGCTTCGCTCCGGACGGAACCGGATCGACGGCCAGCACCGGGACGCCCGCGCGCAGCGCCAGGACCAACCCGTCCAGCCGGTCCGTGACGACGAGGTCCAGGCGCGTGAGCACGGACTCGAACTGGGCGGGCGTCGCGCACCGGCGCCAGTCGCGGCTGTCGAGGCGGGTGTCGAGCTCCAGGCGGGCGCAGTCCTTCCCGGCCAGCCAGGCGGTGACCTCCCCGGCGACCCGGTCGGGCCGTCGCCGCTGGCCGGGCTCGTGCCGGTCGTGCGTGAGGACGACGCCGACGACCGGTAGGGGCGGAGCCGCGGGTGCCCGCGTCGCCAGGTCCCGGCCCGGTTCGATGTCCGAGGCGTCGTGGGCCAGGACGCGGTGGAAGCCGGTCACGGCGGGGCCGCCGGGCGCGATGACGGACGTACCGACCGCGATCCGCACGCAGTGGGCGAACCGCCGGTGCAGGTGCTCGATCTGCTCCCCGTGCAGCGGACCGCACACGAAGACGAGGTGGGAGTAGTCCTCGGGCCGCACGTCGTCGAGGTGGAGGGCCTCGGGCCGGAACTCGGCGCTCCAGGCGACGTCATGGGTGATGCCGGCCTGCCCGAGCACGTCGCTGACCCGCTCCAGGGCCAGTACGTCCCCGGCGGTCGCCTCGCCGTGCGGGAAGCTGAACCATCCGGTCAGCAGCACCTTTCCGCGCGTTCCGGGAAGTGCTCGCAGCAGTAGTTCGTGCATAGTGCGACCGGGTTCCCGCCGGGGCGGAAGGCAATCACCGGTGCCGGAGCGATCCCGCGGTGGACGGCCAGGTCAGGCAGCCTGTAGCCGAACCGTTGCGGTCCCGTCCGCGGTCACCCACAGGGACCGCATAGTGTGTGGTGCCGTTCCGGGTACGCGCCCGGACGGCGGCGCCCGCCCCGACACGCAACGGCACCCGACCGCAACCGCGTTCACACCCGGGACGCGGCCGGGCCCACCCGAGCACACCAGGCACGTCACCGCACACCCAGGCACGACCAGGCACGTCAAGGCACCTCAGGGGGAGTCAGACCATGCGATTCATACGGCCGTCGTTCACCGCTCGGGAGGAGACGCGCGGAGAACGTGCGCGCCGCCGAACCTCCCCCGTGCTCGCCACCGTCGCGCTCGCCTCGGCGCTCGCGCTCACGGCCACCGCCTGCGACTCGGGCGACCCGCAGGCCGACGGCCAGGCCTCCGCGTCCGCCACCTCGAACGGCGACGGCAAGATCAAGATCCCCGACGACATCAGGCAGAAGCTCAAAGAGCACGGGATCGACGTCGACAAGTGGAAGAAAGGCGCCTGGAAGAACTGGAACCGGGACGACTGGCTGCGCGAGGCCCAGGACTACATCAACCCGATCATCAAGGGCCTGTGGGACTCGAACCGCATGCGCGGGGCCGACGATCCGGACAAGGTGGTCGACCCCGGCGACCTCGCCGACGACCAGGGCGTGACGGACCCGACGCCGGCGTCGGTGGAGGCGAAGTCCGTGCCGCCCGCCTACCACGCCAACGCCGCCGAGGCGGGCAAGGTGTTCTTCGACTCCCCCGAGGGCACGATGGTCTGCTCGGCGACGGTCGTGCGGGACCCGGCCCACCCCGGCAAGTCCAACCTGGTGTGGACGGCGGGCCACTGCGTCCACGCCGGCAAGAAGGGCGGCTGGTACCGCAACATCGCGTTCGTCCCCTCGTACAACAACGCGGGTGACACGGCGGCGCAGTTGCAGAACGCCCCCAAGGAGAAGGTCGCTCCCTACGGCGTGTGGTGGGGCGACTGGGCGCGGACCTCGCAGCAGTGGATCGAGCAGGGCGGTGCGACCGGCGGCGACGGCGCACCGTACGACTTCGCGGTCATTCACGTGACACCGGAGGAGGGCAGTGACGGCAAGTCGCTGGAGGAGACGGTGGGTTCGGCACTGCCGGTGAACTTCGACGCTCCGGCCGTGCCGAAGGTCGCGAGCATCACGGCCACCGGCTACCCGGCGGCGGCGCCCTACGACGGGCAGAAGCTGTACCAGTGCGCGGACCGGCCGGGACGGCTGTCGATCAACGCGTCGGCCCCGACGATGTACCGCATCGGATGCAGTATGACCGGCGGAGCGTCCGGCGGCGGCTGGGTCGCCGCGGGCTCGAACGGCGAACCCGCGCTGGTCTCCAACACCTCGATCGGCCCGGTGACTTCGGGCTGGCTGGCCGGACCGCGGCTGGGTGACGTGGCCAAGGGCGTGTACGACTCGGTGAGCAGGAAGTTCGCCGGCCGGTAACCCCTCGTGGCCTCGGTGGCCCAGTACCTCGCTGACGTCGTCGGCGGCCGGCACCGCGCACGCACGGCGAAGGCCCACCTCCTGCGTCAGGCAGGGGGCGGGCCTTCGGACTCTCCCGGGACGGCCTCCCGGGCGCGACTCAGCCGAGCGGCGCGGGGACGTACGGCGCGAGATCCGCCGCCAGCTCCTCGTGCACCCGCGCCTTGAGCAGGGTGCCCTCCGGGGTGTGCTCCTCGGAGATCACCTCGCCCTCGGTGTGGGCACGGGCGACGAGCTTGCCGTGGGTGTACGGCACGAGCGCCTCGATCTCGACCGAGGGCCGCGGCAGCTCGTTGTCGATCAGCGCGAGCAGCTCGGTGATGCCGAGTCCGGTGCGGGCCGACACCGCGATCGACCGCTTCTCGACCCGCAGCAGCCGCTGCAGCGTCAGCGGGTCGGCCGCGTCCGCCTTGTTGATCACGACGATCTCGGGCACGGCGGTGGCGCCGACGTCCCGGATCACCTCGCGCACGGCGGCGAGCTGCTCCTCCGGGACGGGGTGCGAGCCGTCCACCACGTGGATGATCAGGTCGGCGTCACCGACCTCCTCCATGGTGGAGCGGAACGCCTCGACCAGGTGGTGCGGCAGATGCCGTACAAAACCGACCGTGTCGGTCAGCGTGTACAGCCGTCCGCTCGGGGTCTCGGCCCGGCGCACGGTCGGGTCGAGGGTCGCGAACAGGGCGTTCTCGACCAGGACGCCCGCGCCGGTGAGGCGGTTGAGCAGCGAGGACTTGCCGGCGTTGGTGTAGCCCGCGATGGCGACGGACGGCACCTTGTGGCGCCGGCGTTCCTGGCGCTTGATCTCGCGGCCGGTCTTCATCTCCGCGATCTCCCGGCGCATCTTCGCCATCTTCTCGCGGATGCGGCGCCGGTCCGTCTCGATCTTCGTCTCACCGGGGCCACGGGTGGCGAGACCGCCGCCCTTGCCGCCGCCCATCTGACGGGACAGCGACTGACCCCAGCCTCGCAGCCTCGGCAGCATGTACTGCATCTGCGCGAGCGCGACCTGCGCCTTGCCCTCGCGGGACTTGGCGTGCTGGGCGAAGATGTCCAGGATCAGGGCCGTACGGTCGATGACCTTGACCTTGACGACGTCTTCGAGGTGGATGAGCTGGCCGGGGCTGAGCTCACCGTCACAGATGACGGTGTCCGCGCCCGACTCGATGACGATGTCCCGCAGTTCGTTGGCCTTGCCGGAACCGATGAAGGTGGCGGCGTCGGGCTTGTCGCGGCGCTGCGTCACGCCGTCGAGCACGACCGCGCCGGCGGTCTCCGCGAGGGCGGCGAGCTCCGCGAGGGAGTTCTCCGCGTCCTGCACGGTCCCCGAGGTCCAGACGCCGACGAGCACGACCCGCTCCAGGCGGAGCTGGCGGTACTCGACCTCGGTGACGTCCTCGAGTTCGGTGGAGAGGCCAGCGACGCGGCGGAGCGCCGCGCGGTCGGAGCGGTCGAACTGGTCGCCGTCCCGCTCTCCGTCGATCTCGTGGCTCCAGGCGACGTCCTCTTCCATCAGGGCATCGGCCCGAAGACCGTCGGGGTAGGCGTGCGCGAGGCGCTGACTGTCCTGGGAAGGGGATGAAGAGGAGGTCATTGGGTCCTTACGTCGTCGGGGATGGTGTGCCGCGACCGGCACGCGGCGGAGGCCGGGTTTCCGACCTGGCCCGCCACTGTTGTCAACGTACGGGTACCCCGGGAGATTCCCGTGTCCCGTGCCGCGCCGGCCCGACGATGGTCGCACGGGGCGGTCGGTCCCGTCATCGCCTTATTCACCGCCGGTGACGCCGCCGGCCGGGGTCCCGGACGCCCTGCGGGCGGCGGGCCCGGCGGCGCCGCCGTCACGGAGCGGCCGGCTTCCAGTCCGGGTGACCGGGCATCGGCGGGGTCTTCTCGCCGTACAGCCACGCCTGGAGGAAGTCCCCGAGGTCGCGGCCGGAGACCTGGGAGGCGAGCCGTACGAAGTCGGCGGTGGTCGCGACGCCGTCGCGGTGGCCGCTCACCCAGGCGCGTTCCAGGTGCTCGAAGGCGGGCCCGCCGATCTCCTGGCGCAGGGCGTACAGGGCGAGGGCGGCGCCGTCGTAGACGTTCGGCCGGAAGATGCTGATCTTCTGGCCGGGCTTGGGCGCCTTGGGTGCGGCCGGTGGTCCGCCGGCCGCGCGCCAGCGGTCGGAGACGCCGTACGCCGCCTTCATCCGCGCCGCCATCGGCCGGTTCGCCTTCTCCTGCGCGTAGAGGGCCTCGTACCAGGTGGCGTGGCCCTCGTTGAGCCACAGGTCGGACCAGGTGCGCGGGCTGACGCTGTCGCCGAACCACTGGTGGGACAGCTCGTGCACCATGATCGACTCGACGTACCACTTGGGGTAGGCGGGCTCGGTGAACAGGTCCTTCTCGAAGAGGGAGAGCGTCTGCGTCTCCAGCTCGAAACCCGTGGCCGCCTCGGCCATGAGCACGCCGTACGTCTCGAACGGGTAGGGCCCGACCTTGCTCTCCATCCAGGCGATCTGGTCGGGGGTCTTCGCCAGCCAGGGTTCGAGCGCGCCCCGGTCCTTGGCGGGCACGACATCCCGCATGGGCAGATGGTGCGGGCCGGTGCGGTGCACGACGGCGGAGCGGCCGATGGACACCTGGGCGAGTTCGGTGGCCATGGGGTGCTCGGTGCGGTACGTCCACGTCGTCGTCCGGCCGGCCCGGTGCACGCCGGTCGGCAGTCCGTTGGCGACCGCGGTGTAGCCCTCGGGAGCGGTGATCCGGATGGTGAACATCGCCTTGTCGGAGGGGTGGTCGTTGCAGGGGAACACGAGGTGGGCGACGTCGGCCTGGTTGGCCATGGCGAGGCCGTCCGCCGTCCGCACCCAGCCGCCGTCGCGGTCGTCGGCGGTGACGGGGTCGCTGGTGTGCCGGACCGTGATCCGCGTCCAGGTGCCCCGGGGCAGCGGCTTCCGGGGGGTGACGACGAGGTCCTCGCCCGCGCCGGCGAACGTGGCGGGCGCTCCGTCGACCTCGACCGACTCGACGTCCCCGTGCGCGAAGTCGAGGTTGACGCGGTCCAGCGAGGTGGTCGTCCAGGCGTTGATCGTGGTGACGGCCCGCAGGGGCTTGTCGTTGGCGCCGGAGTAGGTGAAGTCGAGGTCGTAGGAGGCGACGTCGTAGCCCGGGTTGCCCAGGAGCGGGAAGAGCCGGTCGCCGACGCCGAGCGGCACGGCGGGGGCGCTCGCGGCGAGGAGGCAGACCGAGACGGCCGACACGAGCAATGCGGCCGCCTTGGACCGTCGGGGGCGGCGGACCCGGGTGCGGGGGGTGAGCAGCATGGACCACCGCTACCAGCGCGCGCGTGCGCTACGGCGGCGACGCGCGCCCGGCCCACCCGAACGGGTGGGTCATGGGCGACGGCGACCGGTGGGGCCGTCGGCGGGGCGGCGCGCGGGACGGTTCTCCGCGAGACGGCGCGCGCCCGCGGCCGCGGGCGGGCGTGCTCAGTCGTCCGGTGTCTCCAGCTGGGTCTGGGCCCGGCTGACGTCGTACACGCCCGGCACGTCGCGCATCGCCCGCATGAGGGCGGGGAGGGCTGCCGCGTCCGGGATCTGGACGGTGTACGTGTGGCGTACACGTTGCCTGCTCGGGGGCTCCACGGTCGCCGAGACGATCTCGGCGCCCTCGTGGGCCATCGCCTCGGTGAGGTCCGCGAGGAGATGGGGGCGGCCGAACGATTCAGCGAACAGGGTCACCCGACACGCGGTGGTGTCACCCCAGCGCACCCCGACCTCCGCACGCCCCGCGCTCTTCATACGCTCCACTCCGGGACATTCGAGGCGGTGGACGGTCACCGCGCCGCCGCGCACGGAGAACCCGGTGACCTCGTCGGGCGGTACGGGCGTGCAGCAGCCGGCCAGTCGCGCGCTCGCGCCGGGCTGGTCGACCACGGCGTTCGCGGACCCGGAGGGGGCGAGGGGTCCGTCGGCGACGGGCCGGGGCGGCGCCTCGCCCGGCACCGCGGAGGTGGCCGCGGCCTGCGCCTCGGCGGCCGCCGGATGCGTGGTGAGCCAGCGCTGGATGGCGATCCGGGCGCCCGGGGTGTGCGCGTGCTCCAGCCACTCCCTGGACGGCTCGGAGGCGGGATCCTGGCCCATGAGCAGCTGGACGGTGTCCCCGTCCTTCAACACGGTGCTGAGGGTCGCGAGGCGGCCGTTGACCCGGGCGCCGATGCACGCGTGGGCGTCCTCGCCGTACTGCGCGTACGCGGCGTCCACGCAGGTCGCGCCCTCCGGCAGGCCCAGCCGCCCGCCGTCGGGCCGGTACACGGTGATCTCCCGGTCCTGGGCGAGGTCCTCGCGCAGGGTGGACCAGAAGGTGTCCGGGTCGGGCGCGGCCTCCTGCCAGTCCAGGAGCCGGGACAGCCAGCCGGGGCGGGTGGGGTCGACGCGCTCGTCGTCGGTCGCGGACTGGTCCTCCGGGGAGGGGGCGTAGGGGTTGCCGAGCGCGATGACCCCGGCCTCCGCGACCTTGTGCATCTGGTGGGTGCGGATGAGGACTTCGACGACCTGGCCGTCGGCACGGGCCACCGCGGTGTGCAGCGACTGGTACAGGTTGTACTTGGGGACGGCGATGAAGTCCTTGAACTCCGAGACCACGGGCGTCAGACAGGTGTGCAGTTCGCCGAGCACGCCGTAGCAGTCCGCGTCCTCGTTCACCAGGACCAGCACCCGGCCGAAGTCGGAGCCGCGCAGCTGTCCGCGCTTGCGTTCCACCCGGTGCACGGAGACGAAGTGACGTGGCCGGATGAGGACTTCGGCCTGGATGTCGGCGTCCCGCAGGACACCGCGCACCTCGTCGGAGACCTCGGCGAGCGGGTCGTCGGGGCGCGCGGAGTTGCCGACGATCAACTCCCGTGTGTGGGCGTACTCCTCGGGCAGCAGGATCGCGAAGACCAGGTCCTCCAGTTCGGTCTTGAGCGCCTGCACACCGAGTCGTTCGGCGAGCGGGATCAGGACGTCCCGGGTGACCTTGGCGATCCGCTCCTGCTTCTCGGGGCGCATCACCCCGAGGGTGCGCATGTTGTGCAGCCGGTCGGCGAGTTTGATCGACATCACGCGGACGTCGTTGCCGGTGGCGACGAGCATCTTGCGGAAGGTCTCGGGCTCGGCGGCGGCGCCGTAGTCGACCTTCTCCAGCTTGGTGACGCCGTCGACGATGTAGCGGACCTCGGCGCCGAACTCCTCGCCGACCTGATCCAGCGTCACATCGGTGTCCTCCACCGTGTCGTGGAGCAGAGAGGCCGTCAGAGTCGTTGTCTCGGCGCCGAGTTCGGCGAGGATGAGGGTCACGGCGAGCGGGTGTGTGATGTACGGCTCACCGCTCTTGCGCATCTGGCCGCGGTGCGAGGACTCGGCCAGCACGTAGGCCCGGCGCAGGGGCTCCAGGTCCGCTTCCGGATAGTGGGCGCGGTGCGCCTCGGCGACGTGGCCGATGGCGTCGGGCAGCCGGTCGCGGGCGGCGGGGCCGAGCAGCGCGGCCCGGCCCAGACGGCGCAGGTCGATCCGGGGGCGGGCCTTCCTGCGGGGCACTGTCGGGGCGACAGGGCCTGTGCTCGCAGGATTTGTGGCCTCCGCACTCATGGGCACCTCCGGCTGCGTCGACCGGCGGACGGGGTGCCCCAGGGCGGACACGGCTCCAGGGCTGGCATCGGTCCCCCGTCCGGGCCGGTGCTTGATGCTACCGAGCCCACCACGTGCGACTGACCGCCTCCCGCCGAGCGTGAAACGGATCACCCATTCGAGCGACCGTTTCCAGGTTTACGGTTTCACGGTGTGTGACAGGTGATCACCTCAGCGTGTGACGGCGTCGAGCCAGGCCGTGTCGATCTCGCCCTCGGCGAAGATCACCGCGGGACCGGTCATCTCGATCTCCCCGTCCGGCCGTTCGGTGATCACCAGGGTGCCGCCGGGCACGTCGACGGTGTAGGTCGCCGGGATGCCCGTGACCGCCGGGTCGGCGCCGTCCCTGCGGGCCGTGGCCACGGCCACGGCGCACGCGCCGGTGCCGCAGGAGCGGGTCTCGCCGGAGCCGCGCTCGTGCACGCGCAGGGCGACGTGCCGGGGACCGCGGTCGACGACGAACTCGACGTTCACCCCGTCCGGGTAGGCGGACGCGGGACCGACCGGCGGCGGGGAGTACAGGTCGCCGGCGTGGGAGAGGTCGGCGACGAAGGCGACCGCGTGCGGATTGCCCATGTTCACGTTGTGCGCGGGCCAGCTGCGCTCGCCGACGCTCACGGTGACGTCCCCCTCGGGCAGGCGCGCCCTGCCCATGCCGACGGTGACGTCCCCGTCGGCGGAGCCGCTGCCCGGCGTGGCCTTCGCGATGTGCACCCGCTTCACACCGCCGCGCGTGGCCACCGCGAGGTCGCCCTCACCGGCGTGGCCGGCGCGCTGGAGGTAGCGCGCGAACACCCGCACGCCGTTGCCGCACATCTCCGCGATCGAACCGTCGCCGTTGCGGTAGTCCATGAACCACTCCGCCTCGGCCGCCAGGTGCGCGGCCTCGGGGTGGGCCGCGGACCGCACCACGTGCAGCAGTCCGTCACCGCCGATGCCCGCGCGCCGGTCGCACAGGGCGGCGACGGTCACGGGCGGAAGAGCGATGGCGTTGTCCGGGTCCGGCACGATCACGAAGTCGTTCTCCGTGCCGTGACCCTTGAGGAAGGCGATCCGCGTGCTCATTCCTCGATCGTACGGCGTGAGGACGACGGGGCGGACGGCGAGCGAGGGTGGGCGGGTGCGCGGCTGGACGGGTGCGGGTGGGCCACGGGAGGGGCGGAGAGGCCTCTGCACAGGCGGGCGGTGGGGGCGCGCACGCAGGCGGGGCAGGGAGCGGGCGGCAAGCGCCTCAGCGCGGATGGAGAACGTCAGCGGGTGGCCGGCGCGTCAGCGCGGGTGGCCGGCGCGTCAGCGCGGGTGGCCGGCGCGTCAGCGCGGGTGGCCGGCGCGTCAGCGCGGGTGGCCGGCGCGTCAGCGCAGGCGGGCCACTCGCCAGACGGCGAGGACGACCGCCGCGGCGACCAGCAGGGCGTACGCGCCCGCGATGCGCCAGTCCGCGCGCCGGCCGGAGCCGCGCTGCGGCAGGCCGGGCCAGGTGTGGCCCACGCGGCGGGCGGCCGTCATGCCCCAGCCGGCCGCGCACGAGCAGATCAGCAGCCCCAGCATGGCGATCACGGCCCCGCTGTCGCCGAAGTCGAAGGCGAGCGGGAAGGCGAACATCAGGGAGCCGACCGCGGCGAGGGCCACGATGGGCGCGAGCTGCCAGATGCGCAGTCGGCGCTGCGGACGCAGTTCGACCTCCACCTCGGGGCCGCCCGCGAACATCTCCTCGGGCTCGGGACCGTCGGCGGTCACACCGCCCTGGGTGTCGTCGGGCCCGTCGGGGCTCAGTCGGTCGTCGTCCTGCTCGGCCGCACCACTGTCGGTGGTGAGACGCCCGGTGCCTTCTGCGGTGTCGCGAGGGCCGGCCTCCATCGCCACGCGCCCTCCCAACTTGGACTCCACCTGGTCGATCGAAGCTCGATGATGGCACGGCACCGGAGGGCCGGATGACGGCCTGAGCGTCCCGATGCCATGACGTGATCAGGCTGTGACCGGTCGCTCGACCAACGTCAGCGCGAGCTGAGGAAGTTCTGTGAGATCCGCCGCAGCCCCACTCAACCAATGCACCCGCGGATCGCGCCTGAACCACGAATCCTGGCGGCGCGCGAAGCGTTTGGTGGCCCGCACGGTCTCGGCCCGCGCGTCCTCCAGACCGCACTCCCCCGCGAGCGCCGCGAGCACCTGCTGGTAGCCGAGCGCGCGCGACGCCGTACGCCCCTCGCGCAACCCCTGCGCCGCGAGTGCGCTCACCTCGTCCACGAGTCCGGCTTCCCACATCCGGTCGACCCGGCGCGCGATGCGCTCGTCGAGTTCGGGCCGGGTCACGTCGACGCCGATCTGCAGGGTGTCGTAGACGGAGTCGTGGCCGGGGAGGTTGGCGGTGAAGGGCTTGCCGGTGATCTCGATGACCTCCAGGGCCCGGACGATACGGCGGCCGTTGCTCGGCAGGATGGCCCGCGCCGCCTCCGGGTCGGCGGCGGCGAGGCGGGCGTGCAGCGCTCCGGAGCCGCGCAGGGTGAGCTCCTCCTCCAGACGGCCCCTGATCTCGGGGTCGGTGCCGGGGAACTCCAGGTTGTCGACCGCCCCGCGGACGTACAGCCCGGAGCCGCCGACGAGGATCGGCCAGCGGCCCTCGCCGAGCAGTGCGTCGATCCGCTCCCGGGCGAGCCGCTGGTACTCGGCGACGGAGGCCGTGACGGACACGTCCCAGATGTCCAGGAGATGGTGCGGGACGCCGCCGCGCTCGTCGGGCGTCAGCTTGGCGGTGCCGATGTCCATCCCTCGGTAGAGCTGCATGGAGTCGGCGTTGACGACCTCTCCGCCGAGCCGCTGGGCCAGAAAGACGCCCAGATCGGACTTTCCGGCCGCGGTCGGTCCGACGACGGCGATGACGCGGGGGGCGGGGGGTGCGCTGCTCACGGCCCCAGTCTCGCAAACCTCACCCGCTGGTCTCGAACGGGTTACGTGACGGCGCGCGTCCGGGGTCGTTGCCAGTTCCGAGGTTCATGCCGCCGGTTCACAGGGGCGGCGATCCAGGTGGCGCATTCGGGCGCACCGGACGACGCGGGATTTCGCCCGCACGAGTAGCGTATGGAGTCGACATGGGCGTTTTCGCACGACTTATCCGCAGGTCGAAGAGCACGGAGGACGCGCAGGCCGTCGAGGCTTCGGCCGAGTCGGCAACGGCGGCCGAGGAGACCACCCCCGAGGCCGGGAAGCCGGCCGGGGCAGCGGAACCGGCGCCGGAGGGTGACGAGGCCGGCGGGGAGGCCGTCGAGATCCCCAAGCAGCAGTCGGCCGGTGAAGCGGCCGACAGCGAGGCGGGGGAGAACTCCCGCGCCAAGTAACTCCCGCGTGGAAAGGCGGAACATGGGTCTGCTGGACGATTTCAGGGCCAGGCTCGCCCCGGCCAGGGACAAGGTCTCCGACCTCGCCCAACAGCACGGGGACAGGATCGCCCACGGTCTCGACAAGGCGGCGAAGGTCGTCGACGAGAAGACCAAGGGCAAGTACAGCGGCACGATCGAGTCGGGCACCGGCAAGGCCAAGGGCGCCGTGGACCGGCTCGCGCACAAGGACGGCACCTCGAAGCCGGGCGGAGGCACCACGCCTCCGGCCGCCGGGCCGCCGCCCGCCTCCCCACCGACGTCCACGCCACCACCGCCGGCGTCCTGAAAGGAACGGGACGGGACAGGACGGGACGCGACAGGGCGCTGGAGCACGGCCCATCGACGGACGGCCGCGGAGCCTCACGGTTCCCGGCCGTCCGCCGTCTCCCGGACGCCGGCCCCGCCCTCCGGCCGTCGTCGCCGACGATCCCGCGAGGGGCGGTACGCGCCTACGACCAGGCCGCGACCACGTATCCCACGCCGTACGGGGCGTCCTCGTACAGCAGCGTCCCGCCGAGGTCCGCGCCCTCGGCCGCACCCGCCAGTACCTGCCACGGCGCCCGACCCGACGCCTTCAGCTCGTACGCCAGACCTGCGTCCAGCTCGCGGAGGGCCGCCAGGTCCGCCGCGCCGAGCGCACGCGCGATCTCCGCGTCGAAGGGTGCCGCCCGCTCGTCGAGGTACCCCGGCGCCTTGAGCGTCCGGCAGGCGCTGGCGTCGCCCATCACCAGCAGCGCGACCCGGTCGGCCCGCGCGGCGAGGTCCCGCCCGGCCCGCAGGCACCGCTCCGCCTCAAGAGGCTCGCCCACCCCGAGTCCCTCGACCGGCGCGTCCGCCCACCCGGCCCGCTCCAGCAGCCAGGCCGCGACGGCGAGCGAGGCGGGGAGCGTCCGCCCGGGCGTGGTGCCGTCGGCTTCGAGCTGCTCGGCGGGCCGTGCGCCGGCCTCGTCCGCGCCCAGCCGTACGTCGAGGTCCACGCCGAAGCCGCGGAGGGTGCCCCGCGTCCCCGCCGGGTGCGTGCCGCGCCCGCTCAGCTCGGCGGGTCCGACGACCACCAGAAGGCCGGGCCGGGCGGCGGCGAGCACGCCCAGCGCGTCCGAGCAGGCGGCACGCGCCGCGTCCAGCTCGGACGCGGCGCCCGCGGCGACGGCGGGCACGAGAAGCGGCGGGCAGGGGCAGACTGCGGCGGCGACAAGCATGATCGGCAGGGTAGTACCGGCGGCCCGGCCGTGCGCGGCACGGGGCAGACACGACAGGTCGCGGCCGCCGAAGCACGAACGGCAGCTCACATGTGACCGGCCGTGGACGGCTCAGTCCTCACCGCCCCCGCCGGACGGCGGGGGCACACGGACCGGTCAGTCGCAGCCGCAGCCGCTGCCCGTCGCCACCGGCAGCGGTGTGGGCGCGCCGATCTTCGGCAGGCCGAGCATGACGCCCGCCGGCTTCGCGGCCGCGGCCGCGTTCCGCTTCTCCCAGGCGTCACCCGCGCGCGTGCGGCGCACGCCCAGCGGCCGGCCCTCGGCGAGGAGGTGGTGCGGGGCGGCGTAGGTGATCTCGACCGTGACGACGTCACCGGGGCGGACCTGCTCGTCCGGCTTGGTGAAGTGGACGAGGCGGTTGTCGGGGGCGCGGCCGGAGAGGCGGTGGGTGGCGCCGTCCTTGCGGCCTTCGCCCTCGGCGACCATCAGCTCCAGCGTGCGGCCGACCTGCTTCTTGTTCTCGTCCCAGGAGATCTCCTCCTGGACGGCCACCAGACGCTCGTAGCGCTCCTGGACGGTCTGCTTGGGGATCTGGCCGTCCATGGTGGCGGCCGGGGTGCCGGGGCGCTTGGAGTACTGGAAGGTGAAGGCCTGCGCGAAGCGGGCCTCGCGGACCGCGTGCAGGGTCTGCTCGAAGTCCTCCTCCGTCTCGCCGGGGAAGCCCACGATGATGTCGGTGGTGATCGCGGCGTGCGGGATGGCGGCGCGCACCTTCTCGATGATCCCCAGGTAGCGGTCCTGGCGGTACGAGCGGCGCATCGCCTTCAGGACGGTGTCGGAGCCCGACTGCATCGGCATGTGCAGCTGCGGCATCACGTTCGGGGTCTCGGCCATGGCCGCGATCACGTCGTCGGTGAAGTCGCGGGGGTGCGGCGAGGTGAAGCGGACCCGCTCCAGCCCCTCGATCCTGCCGCAGGCCCGCAGCAGCTTGCTGAACGCCTCGCGGTCGCCGATGTCGGAGCCGTACGCGTTGACGTTCTGGCCGAGCAGCGTGATCTCCGAGACGCCCTCGCCGACCAGCGCCTCGATCTCGGCCAGGATGTCGCCGGTACGGCGGTCCTTCTCCTTGCCGCGCAGCGCCGGGACAATGCAGAAAGTGCAGGTGTTGTTGCAGCCGACGGAGATGGAGACCCAGGCCGCGTACGCGCTCTCGCGCCGCGTCGGCAGGGTCGAGGGGAACGCCTCCAGCGATTCGGCGATCTCGACCTGCGCCTCCTCCTGGACGCGGGCGCGCTCCAGGAGCACCGGCAGCTTGCCGATGTTGTGCGTGCCGAAGACGACGTCCACCCACGGCGCCCGCTTCACGATGGTGTCGCGGTCCTTCTGCGCGAGGCAGCCACCGACCGCGATCTGCATCCCGGGGCGCTTGGTCTTCATCGGCGCCAGCCGGCCGAGGTTGCCGTAGAGCCGGTTGTCGGCGTTCTCCCGTACCGCGCAGGTGTTGAAGACGACCACGTCGGCGTCGCCGTCGGCACCCTCGGGTGCGCGGACGTAGCCGGCGTCCTCCAGCAGACCGGACAATCGCTCGGAATCGTGGACGTTCATCTGGCACCCGTAGGTGCGCACTTCGTACGTCTTGACGTCCACTGCCTGACTCCGGTCGTTGCTGCTCATGTGACAAGGGTAGGCGGTGCCGGTGGGGGCTCCGGACCCCGGAGCGCGCCGGGGCTCAGGGATCGATCAGGCCCGCGCGGATCGCGTAGCGGGTGAGTTCCAGGCGGTCGCGCATGCCCAGCTTGTGCAGCAGGTTGGCGCGGTGGCGCTCGACCGTCTTGGCGCTGATGAAGAGGAGTTCGGCGATCTCCTTGGTGGTGTGACCCTCGGCGACGAGCTTGAGGATCTCCTCCTCGCGCTCGGTGACGGCCCGCGCCGGGAGGCCGTCGCCGCGGTGCAGGCGTTCCAGGTAGGAGCGGACGAGGGCCCGTTCGGCGCCCGGGTAGACGAAGGGTTCGTCGCGCATGGCGGCCCGGCATGCCTCGACGAGGTCGCGGTCGGCGACGGACTTCAGGACGTATCCGCTCGCGCCGGCCTTCAGGGCCTCGAAGAAGTACTGCTCGTTGTCGTACATGGTGAGGATCAGGATGCGCAGACCGGGCAGGCGGCGGGAGAGTTCACGGGCCGCCTGGAGGCCGGTCGAGCGGGGCATGGCGATGTCCAGGACGGCCAGGTCCACGTCCCCCGCGCGGGCCCGCTCGACGGCCTCCGCCCCGTCCCCGGCCTCGGCGACCACCGTGAGATCCGGCTCGTTCTCCAGGATGAGCCGCACGCCACGGCGTACGAGCGTGTGGTCGTCGGCGAGCAGGACACGGACCGGAGCGTGGCGGCACCGGCCGCGGCACCTGTCGTGGGCCGAGGCCGGGGGCTGGACGCGAGGCCTGTCGTAGATCCCGGTGTCGGGCCGGTACCGGCGCCGGACGCGCGGCCCGTCGTAGAACCAGGCACCGGGCCGGTACCGGCGCCGGACGCGCGGCCCGTCGTAGAACCAGGCACCGGGCCGGTACCGGCGCCGGACGCGCGGCCCGTCGTAGAACCCCGAACGTGGCCGGTCCCGGCGCCGGACGCGCGGCCCGTCGTAGAACCCCGAACGTGGCCGGTCCCGGCGCCGGACGCGCGGCCCGTCGTAGGTCCCGGCACGGCGGCGGACGCGGGCCCCCGCGGTGCTCCGGGTGCGGGCGCCATCAGTGGTCCCCGGGGGCGGTGGCCGGCAGACGCAGCCGCAGGTCGGTGCCCCCGCCGGGGGCGGGGTCCAGGGCGAGGGCCGCGCCGATGAGCAGGGCCCGTTCGCGCATCCCGCCGATCCCGGCGCCCTCCGGCATCCCGCCGAGGCCCTTGCCGTTGTCGCGTACGAGGAGTTCGACGCCGTCGGCGACCGACCGCAGCCGGACCTCGGCGCGGTCGGCCCCGGCGTGCCGTGCCGTGTTGGTGAGGCCTTCCTGGGCCACCCGGTAGACCACGAGTTCCGTCTCCTCGCTGAGGGGCGGCAGACCGCCGGCGATGTGGTGGCGCACCGTCAGGCCGTGCCCGGTGAACTCGTTCGCGAGGGAGCGCAGGGCGCTGGCCAGGCCGAGTTCGTCCAGGACGCCGGGACGCAGCCGGCGGGCGATGCGGCGGATCTCGTCGAGACCCGCGCGGGTGGCCTCCTGCGCCTGGCCGACCTCCTCGCGCAGTGCGCCGGGCGCCCGGTCGGCGACGCGGCTGAGCTGGAGGAGGACGGCGGTCAGGGTCTGGCCGACCTCGTCGTGCAGTTCGCGGGCGATGCGGTGGCGTTCGCGCTCCTGGGCGGACAGCGCGCGGGCCGCTCCGGCGGCACGCTCCGCCTCCAGACGGTCGAGCATCGTGTTGAACGTCACGATCAGCTCGGCGGCCTCCGCCGGTCCGGCGACGACCGGGCGGGGCCCGGGGCGCAGCAGGTCCGCGGTGGCCATGGCCCCGCCCAGCCGCCGCAGGGGTGCGAGTCCGATCCGCAGCACGACCGCGTTGCCGGCCAGCAGGACCGCGAGGCCGGCGGTCACCACCAGCGCCTCGGCCGGCAGGACGGGCGTCGACACGGTGACCGGGCCCAGCAGCAGCGCGGCGGCGAGCACCAGGCCGGCGGCGTTGAGCGAGAAGATCCGCCAGAACAGCGACACGTTCCTCCCTGCCTCACCGCGCGACCCCGCCGGGACCAGACTGGCCGCCCGCCGCCGGCCGCGTATATCCGTCACAACACCCATGTCGCCACGGTACGGGCGGATGACAGCATTCGGATGCGGCGCCCGAAGGCCCCGCGCGGCCACCGTGCCGGCACCCAGCACTCGCCGCGCTAGCGCCCGGGAGCTCACCGTGGGACCGGCCGTGAGTTCACCGTGCGACCGCCCGAGAGCTCACCGAGCCCCCCGACGAACAGGAGAAGAAACGTGTCCGCTCCACGCCTGAGGGCGACGCCGCTGCCCGGCATCGGGGTCCAGTACGACCTCGTGACCAGAGAGGACCGTCATCTGTCGGTGGTGGCCCACCGCGACGGCGCACGGACGGTGAGCGTGTACCGGGCGGACGACCCCGACTCCTGCGCCCAGTCGCTGCGGCTGACCGGCGCCGAGGCGGGCACGCTGATCGACGCGCTGAAGCCGTCGCACCACAGCGCGAGCCTCCTCTACACCTCGGACCTCGGGCTGGTCGCGGAGCGGATCGCGGTCGCCGCGGCCTCCCGCTGGAACGGGCGGGTGCTGGGCGAGACCCGGATGCGCACCGAGACCGGCGCGTCGATCGTGGCGGTGCTGCGGCGGGCCGAGGCGATCCCCTCCCCGGCGCCGGACTTCCGGCTCGCGGGCGGGGACACGCTCATCGTCATCGGCACCCGCGAGGGCGTCGACGCGGCCGCGTCGATACTCGGGCGGGAGTGAACGGGTGCATTCCGCGGTCCTGTTGATCGAGTTCGGTTCCATCATTCTCAGCCTCGGCCTGCTGGGCAGGTTCGCCGCCCGGTTCCGGCTGTCGCCCATCCCCCTGTACCTGCTGGCGGGGCTGGCCTTCGGGGAGGGCGGGCTGCTGCCGCTGGGCGCGAGTGAGGAGTTCGTCGCGACCGGCGCCGAGATCGGCGTCATCCTGCTGCTGCTGATGCTCGGCCTGGAGTACTCGGCCGGCGACCTGGTGACCAACCTCAAGTCGCACTACCCGGCGGGCCTGGTCGACGGCGCCCTCAACGCGCTGCCGGGCGCGGCGGCGGCCCTCCTGCTCGGCTGGGGCCCGGTGGCGGCCGTCGTCCTCGCCGGCGTCACCTGGATCTCGTCGTCGGGCGTGATCGCGAAGGTCCTCGGAGACCTGGGCCGGGTCGGCAACCGGGAGACCCCGGTCATCCTCAGCGTCCTCGTCCTGGAGGACCTCGCGATGGCGGTGTACCTGCCGATCGTGACGGCGCTGGTCGCGGGGGCCGGACTGATGGCGGGGAGCGTGACGCTGGCGATCGCGCTGGCCGCGGCCGGCCTGGTCCTGTTCGTGGCCGTCCGCTACGGCCGGGTGATCTCCCGGTTCGTCTCCAGCGACGACCCGGAGAAGCTGCTCCTCGTCGTGCTGGGCCTGACGATCCTGGTGGCGGGCGTGGCGCAGCAGTTGCAGGTGTCCGCCGCGGTGGGCGCGTTCCTGGTGGGCATCGCGCTGTCGGGGGAGGTCGCGGAGGGGGCGCACACGCTGCTGAGCCCGTTGCGCGACCTGTTCGCCGCGGTCTTCTTCGTCTTCTTCGGGCTGCACACCGACCCAGCGAGCATCCCTCCCGTGCTGCTGCCCGCTCTGGCACTGGCCGTCGTCACCGCCGGGACGAAGATCGCCACCGGCTACTGGGCGGCCCGCCGCGCCGGCATCTCCGTCAAGGGCCGCTGGCGCGCGGGCGGCGCCCTGGTGGCGCGCGGCGAGTTCTCGATCGTGATCGCGGGGCTGGCGGTGAGCGCGGGCGTCGAACCGTCGCTGGGGCCGCTGGCGACCGCGTACGTCCTGATCCTGGTCGTCCTGGGCCCCCTGACGGCGCGTTACACGGAGCCCGTCGCGTCCTGGTGGACGAATCGCACCCGTGAACGCCCCGAGGTTCGAAGGGAGTTGCCGGAAGAGGCGTCGGTACGGGACTGAGGTACGCCGGGAGTTGCCGGCAAAGGCGTCGGTACGGGACTGAGG
>NZ_JBEXCW010000011.1:0-48230 GCF_040605435.1 Streptomyces sp. NPDC005574 | reverse complement strand
GGTCCGCCGGGGGACCCAGGCCCGGCTGAACGGGACTGAGGTCCGCCGGGGGACCCAGGCCCGGCTGAACGGGACTGAGGTCCGCCGGGGGACCCAGGCCCGGCTGAACGGGACTGAGGTCCGCCGGGGGACCCTGGCCCCGCCTTATGGGAGAGCTGAGCGGCGCCGCTGAATCCGCCCGCCCGTGCCGACCCCGGTGCGCGGGGCGCCCCGACCCCGCCGTGCTCCACGTCACATGCGCAAGTCCCCGGAACCAGAAACTCCGGTGGGCGGCTACTGGCATGCTCATGCGCAGTTACCCGCCGGTAATACCGGGGGGTAACTCTCTGCCACCCCCACCTCCCTGGACCGACCTTGCGCAGACGCGAGGGGCACACGCGTGCCCTGTTGCCCACCCTGTCCGTGACCGCCCTCCTCCTCGCCGCGGGCTGCGCCTCGCCCGCCGCGCAGGCCGACCGCTCCACCGCGCAGCCCAGCCGGACCCACGCCACCGAGACGTCCGCGGCGGCCGTACACCAGCTCGCCGTCGCGGCCGCCCCCGCCGGAACCAGGACCGCCACCGCGAGCCCCCGTGGCTCCGCAGGCTCCGGGGGCCGGGCCCACCCGGCGGCGCTCTCCGTCAGCTCCTACGACAGCAAGACCCGGCGCGCGGTCATCTCCCCCGCGTCCGGGGCGAGTTCATCACCGACTCCCGGCGCCACCCGGGCTCCGGGCCGGACGGCCGTCGGGGACGTCATCGCCAGCGCCCCCGCCCCCGGCGCCCCCCGCGGACTGCTCGCCAAGGTGACGAAGGTGGTCGGCGAGACCGGCGCCGGCACCGAGGTGCAGACCGCACCCGCCACCCTGGACGCCGTGCTCGGCGACGAGTCCGCGCGCGGCACCGTGCCCGTGGAGCCCGCCGCTTTCGACGTGGACAAGCTGCTGCCCGACGTCGACGTCTCCTGGACGAAGACGGGCGACGTCTACGTCGGGCCCGAGGGAGCCGAGGTGCCGCTGGGCAGCCTGCGGCTCGACGTACGGGCCGACGTGCCCACCGCCCCCGGCTCCCCCGCCTCCGCCGACGCGTCCGTGTCCGGCTACGTCCAGGTCGCCCCGCAGGTCGACTTCCGCTACGGCGGCGGGGCCACCGGCGCCGCGCCCGACAGGGCCTACCTGGGCGTGTCCGGCGACTGGACCTCCGGCTGGACCCTGAAGGGACGGGCGGCCGCCTCCACGACGGCCCCGCTGCGCATTCCGTTCGCCAAGCTGCACGCCGACCCGGTGCTCCAGGTCGGACCGGTACCCGTCGTGGTGAACCTGGACCTGACCTGCTACTTCCAGGTCAGCGCCGACGGCGTCGTGACGGTCGACGTCGAACAGGACCTCAAGGGCGACTTCGCCGCGGGCGGCACCTTCGCCCCCGCCAGGGGCTGGACCCCGGTCAGCAGCGCGGACATGACGAGTACACCGGTGCGGACCTCGCTGACCGCCGCCGGCACGGTGAAGGCGGCGCTCGGCGCGGAGGCGTCCGTCGGTCTGTACGGCGCCGTGGGCGTCACCGCCGACCTGGCGCCGTACGTGCGTGCCGACGCCTCGGGCACGGTGACGGCCACCGGCGCGACGTCCGGCACGGGCACCGCCGCCTGGGCCGTCTACGGAGGCGTGGACCTGAGCGGCACCCTGCGCCTGCAGCTGTCCGTGTTCGGCACACCGGTGTTCCAGCGGAGCATCCCGCTCGGTGCGCTGAACCGCGAGTGGAAGCTCGCGGCCGGCGGCACACCGCCGACGTAGGTCCGGAGCGGGCCGCGTCGCGCCAGCGGTACGACGGGGAACAGGCCCCGGCCCGGCGGACCCCACGTCCACCGGGCCCGGGGCCGGCCGGCTGCATGCCCCGGGGTCCCAGCCGGTCGGTACAGCCCGCACGGGCCCGGCGGCCCGCCCGCGATCCCGGCTGGTCAGTACGGCCCGCACGGGCCGTGTGGCGTCCACAGAACCGGCGGGCATCGGGCCCCGCCCCTGACCTTGCGGATCCCGCACCCACCAGGCCCGCGCGCACCCGGCGGCATCCCCCCGGGCTCCCAGCCTGGCCGACACGCCCCGAACACGCGGTGTCACGCCCGCAGAACCGGCGGGCATCAGAACCCCGACCCGACGGACCCCACGTCCACCGGCCCCGAACCGACCCAGCGGACCCGGACGCACCGGGCGGTATCCCCCGAGGACCCGGCCTGGTGGTCAGCACAGCGCCCGCACGGGCCGTGTCACGCCCGCAGAACGGGCGCCCCCAAGCCCGCCGACCCGGGTCCGGCGGCCCCCGCGTCCACCGCGCCCGGACCCACCCGCCGGCATCCCCCGGGGTCCCGGCCTGGTCAGTACCGCCCAGGGGCTGGCAGGATCGCCCGCATGTCCAAGCTGTTCCCCCGTGCCGGCAGGCGGCGCGCTCTGCAGGGCTCGGCCGTCGGCCTCGTCGTCCTCGGCCTGCTGCTGTGGTGGCTGCTGCCCCTGGGCGAGGACCCGCCGAGCGGCACGATCACGTTCAGCACGGGGTCGGAGGCCGGGGTCTACCAGGAGTACGGCAAGCGGCTGAAGACCGAGCTCGCCAAGGACATGCCGGATCTGACGCTGAAGCTGGCTACCAGCAACGGCTCGCAGGCGAACGTACGGCGGGTGGCGACCGGCGAGGCCGACTTCACGATCGCCGCGGCCGACGCGGTGGAGACGTACGAACTGAGCCACCCGGCGGCCGCCGACCGGCTGCGCGGGGTCGCCCGGCTCTACGACGACTACGTCCAGCTCGTCATCCCGCCGGGCTCGGACATCCACTCCGTCGCCGACCTGCGGGGCAAGCGGGTGGCGATCGGCCTGCCGGACTCGGGGGTCCGGCTGATCGCCGAGCGGGTGCTGCGCGCGGCGGGCATCGACCCGGCGAAGGACATCACCCCCTCGTCGGACGGCATCGACACCGGTCCCCGGCGGGTGGGCCACGGGATCGACGCGTTCTTCTGGTCGGGCGGCCTGCCGACCGAGGGCCTGAAGTCGCTCGCCGAGACCACCGCCTTCCGGTTCGTCCCGATCGACGCCGCCCTGGTCGCGAAGGTGCACACCGAGGGCGCCGCCACCCACTACTACCGCGCCACGAACATGCCGGAGTCGGCCTACCCGACCGTGCAGAACGGGGAGACGGTCCCGACGATGGCCGTGTCGAACCTGCTGGTCACGCGCAAGGACATGGACCCCCGGCTCACCGAGTGGATCACCCGGACGGTGATCAAGAGCCGGGACGGCATCGGCGCCCACGTGCACTCCGCGCAGCTGGTCGACCTCCGTACGGCGATCTACACCGACCCGCTCCCCCTCCACGAGGGCGCCCGGCGCTACTACCGCTCCGTCAAGCCGTAGCGGGGCCCCCGGCCGGCGTCACGGCCTGGACCTGGGCACCGACACCGTCACCCGCAGCCCGCGCGGCTCGTGGTGGCCGTAGGCGATCGAGCCGCCGCCCGCCGCCAGCAGCGACCTGGAGATGGCCAGCCCGAGCCCGGAGCCCTTGATGTTCTGGTGGCGCCCGCTGCGCCAGAAGCGGTCCCCGACGCGGCTGAGTTCCTCGTCCGTCAGGCCCGGGCCGTGGTCGGTGACCACCACGGTCGAGGTGGTGCCGTTGGAGGCGACCGTGACCGCGACCTCCTCGCCGTCCGGCGTGAACTTCACCGCGTTGTCGATCACCGCGTCCAGGGCGCTGGACAGGGTGACCGGGTCGGCCCAGGCGGTGGTGGGCGGGCAGGTGCCCACCAGCCGGACCCCCTTGGCCGCCGCGGTCGGCGCCCACGCGGCGACACGCTCGGCGGTCAGCGCGCCGATGTCGGTCACCGTGAGGTCCGCCTCGGTGTGCTCGGCCAGGGCCAGATCGAGCAGGTCGTCGAGGACCTCCGCCAGGCGCTTGCCCTCGGTGCGGACGGAGGCGATCTCCTCGTTGTCCTCGGGCAGTTCGAGGGCGAGCAGCTCGATCCGCAGCAGAAGCGCCGAGAGGGGGTTGCGCAGTTGGTGCGAGGCGTCGGCGACGAAGGCGCGCTGCTGCTCCAGCACGTCCTCGACGTTGTCCGCCATCTCGTTGAACGACCGGGCCAGGCGCCTGAGTTCCGGCGGTCCGCCGGCGGCGGCGACCCGGGACTTGAGCCGCCCGGTGGCGATGTCGTGGGTGGTGGCGTCCAGGACGCGCACGGGCCTGAGCACCCAGCCGGTCAGCCGCAGGGCGGCGCCGACGGCCAGCAGCATCGCGGCGATCTCACCGGCGCCGACCACCAGCCAGCCGTGCAGGGTCCGTGAACGCATCGGCCCGGTGGGCGAGTCGGTCACCACGACCGCGACGACGTCACCGTCCCTGATGACCGGCGAGGCGACCACCAGACGGTGGCGCTGCCAGGGCCAGACCTGCTTCGGGTCCTGGCTGCGGCGGCTGAGCAGCGCCTCCTCGAAGGCGTCGCGGACCTCGCCCGTCCGGGGGAGGAACCAGGTGGCCGGTGCGTTCGCCATGGGGGTGTCGCCGGCGTAGAAGACACCGGCGCGGATGCCGTAGACCTCGTAGTAACTGGACAGTTCGTTGGTGAGCGTCTTCAGGCGCTCGGTGCCGCCCGGAGTGTCGTCGACGAACTGGGCGAGCGCGGCGAAGAACGCCGTGTCGTCGATCCGGTCGACGACCACCTTCTGCTGCTGGGCCGCGGCCACGCTCACCGCGAGCGGGACCCCGAGAGCGAGCAGCACGGCAGCCATCAGCACGATGAGCAGCGGGAGAAGACGTGTGCGCACCTGTGCCCGCTACGCCGCCGGGGCGACGAGCCGGTAGCCGACGCCGCGCACGGTCTCGATCAGGGCCGGCATCCGCAGCTTCGCGCGCAGCGACGCGACGTGCACCTCCAGGGTGCGTCCGGTCCCCTCCCAGCTGGTGCGCCACACCTCGCTGATGATCTGCTCCCGGCGGAAGACCACACCGGGGCGCTGGGCGAGGAGGGCGAGGAGGTCGAACTCCTTGCGGGTGAGCTGGACCACCGCCCCGTCCACACTGACCTGGCGGGTGGGCAGTTCGATGGTGACGGGACCCAGGCGCAGCGCCGTATCCGCGCCCGCGCCGGCCTCCTCGTGGACGGTGCGCCGGCTGACGGCGTGGATCCGGGCGAGCAGTTCCCCGGTGTCGTACGGCTTCACGACGTAGTCGTCGGCCCCGAGGTTCAGGCCGTGGATGCGGGAGCGCACGTCGGAGCGCGCGGTGACCATGATCACCGGGGTGCCGGTGCGCTTGCGGATCTTGCCGCAGACCTCGTATCCGTCCTGGTCGGGCAGGCCGAGGTCGAGGAGGACGACACCGAAGCCGGCGCCTTCGGGGACCAGTGCCTGGAGTGCTTCCTCGCCGCTGCGGGCGTGCGTGACGTCGAACCCGTGTCGCGCGAGGACAGCGGACAGCGCGGCGGCGACGTGGTTGTCGTCCTCGACGAGGAGGAGTCTCATCCCGGCCCCCTTCGGTTCATCGGTCGTACGCTGGTCATGGGTACACCTCGGGTGCACGCGCGCGTGCACCAAGGCAGTCACGCGGATGGACGCCGACGAGTCAAGTGGGTTCCGGTCGCGCCGGAGTACCGTTACCCGGCCGATACGCGCCCCGGCGGGAAGTGCTACCACACGTGTCCGATTGCTATCGGATCGTGATGCTCAGATCTCCCTCAGATGTGATGACCTGGTCCGACGGGCTCACTAGTGTCCTCCGCAACCGAGGAGGACGGAGCCCCAGAGCGATGACCGAAGTATCGGTGGCCAAGGAAGACATGGCCGCGACCGGCGATCTGGTCGTCCTGAAGAGCGTCAACAAGCACTTCGGCGCGTTGCACGTACTCCAGGACATCGATCTGACGATCTCCCGCGGCGAGGTCGTCGTGGTCATCGGGCCCTCCGGGTCCGGCAAGTCCACCCTGTGCCGCACCATCAACCGCCTCGAGACGACCGACTCGGGGACGATCACGATCGACGGCAAGCCGCTGCCCCAGGAGGGCAAGGCGCTGGCCAGGCTGCGTGCCGACGTCGGAATGGTCTTCCAGTCCTTCAACCTCTTCGCGCACAAGACCGTGCTCGAGAACGTGATGCTGGGCCAGGTCAAGGTCCGCAGGACCGACAAGAAGAAGGCCGAGGAGAAGGCCCGCGCCCTGCTCGACCGGGTCGGGGTGGGCACGCAGGCCGACAAGTACCCGGCGCAGCTCTCCGGCGGCCAGCAGCAGCGCGTCGCCATCGCGCGGGCGCTGGCCATGGATCCGAAGGTCATGCTCTTCGACGAGCCGACCTCGGCCCTCGACCCGGAGATGATCAACGAGGTGCTGGAGGTCATGCAGCAGCTCGCCCGCGACGGCATGACGATGATCGTCGTCACCCACGAGATGGGTTTCGCCCGTTCGGCTGCCAACCGGGTGGTCTTCATGGCCGACGGTCGCATCGTCGAAGAGGCTGTGCCGGACCAGTTCTTCAGCAACCCGCGCAGTGACCGTGCGAAGGACTTCCTGTCGAAGATCCTGCACCACTGACCGCCTCCCCCGCCCCTTCCGTCTTTGAGGGCCCGCATCCCTTCATCACCCAAAGGATGTCCAACATGAAGCTCCGCAAGGTCACCGCCGTCTCCGCCGCCGTGCTCGCCCTCGCCCTGTCCGCGACCGCGTGCGGTGGCAGCGACAACAAGGACTCCGGCTCGGGCTCCAGCGGTGGCGGCAAGATCAAGGTCGGCATCAAGTTCGACCAGCCCGGCCTCGGCCTGAAGCAGCCGGACGGCTCGTTCGCCGGCTTCGACGTGGACGTGGCGACCTACGTGGCCAAGCAGCTCGGCTACAAGCCCGACCAGATCGAGTGGGTCGAGACCAAGAGCGCCGACCGTGAGAACGCGCTCGCCCGTGGCGACGTGAAGTTCATCGCGGCCACCTACTCGATCAACGACGAGCGCAAGCAGAAGGTCGACTTCGCCGGCCCGTACCTGCTGGCCCACCAGGACCTGCTGATCAAGAACAACTCGGACATCACCAAGGCCACGGACCTCAACGGCAAGAAGCTGTGTTCCGTGACCGGCTCCACCTCGGCGCAGAACATCCACGACAAGATCGCCCCGAAGGCTCAGCTGAAGGAGTACAGCGGCTACTCGGAGTGCATCGCCGCTCTGCAGAGCGGCGCCGTGGACGCGGTGACCACGGACGACTCGATCCTCGCGGGCTTCGCCGCGCAGGACAAGTACAAGGGCCAGTTCAAGCTCGCCGGCCTCAAGCTGAGCAACGAGAACTACGGCGTCGGCGTGAAGAAGGGCGACACCGCGACCGTCAACAAGATCAACTCCGCGCTGACGAAGATGGTCAGTGACGGCTCGTGGCAGAAGGCGGTCGACGCCAACTTCGGCCCCGCGCACTACAAGAACGAGCCCGCGCCGAAGATCGGCAACATCGTCTCGTAACGCGGGGCTCCGGCCAAGCAAGCGCAGGATTCCATGGGGCGCCGCCGCCCGCCGCGACCGGGGGCGGCGGCGCCCCATGCCCTCCACGTACGCCTCACACCCGGAAGCGCGGGAGATCGTGTTCGACTTTCTAGATGGTTACGACGTCCTCGGGGCGTTCTGGATGACGGTGAAGCTCACCGCCCTCTCCGCCCTGGGCTCCCTGGTCTGGGGCACCCTGCTGGCCGCGATGCGCGTCAGTCCGGTCCCGCTGCTGCGCGGGTTCGGCACCGCCTATGTGAACATCGTCCGGAACATCCCCCTGACCGTCATCATCGTCTTCTCCTCGCTCGGTCTGGCCGACATCTTCGGCGTGACGATGGGCGCGGCCGACGACTTCAAGGTGCAGGGCTTCCGGCTCGCGGTGCTCGGATTCGTCGGCTACACCGCCGCCTTCGTGTGCGAGGCGGTGCGCTCCGGCATCAACACCGTGCCCGTCGGCCAGGCCGAGGCGGCCCGCGCCATCGGGCTGAGCTTCGGTCAGGTCCTGCGGCTGGTCATCCTCCCGCAGGCGTTCCGGGCCGTCATCGGCCCGCTGGCGAACGTCCTGATCGCGCTGACCAAGAACACCACGGTGGCGGCCGCGATCGGTGTCGCCGAGGCCGCCACCCTGATGAAGACGATGATCGAGAACGAGGCCCAGACGCTCGCCATCGGCGCGGTCTTCGCCCTCGGGTTCGTGGTACTGACCCTCCCCACCGGGCTGTTCCTCGGCTGGCTGGGCAAGCGACTGGCGGTGAAGCGATGAGCTCGGTCCTCTACGACACTCCCGGGCCCCGCGCCAAACGGCGCTACGTGCTCTTCTCGGTGGTCTTCGGCCTCCTGTTCGCCCTGCTGCTGTGGTGGATCTGGCAGACCATGGACGACAAGGGCCAGCTGAAGTGGAACCTGTGGGAGCCTTTCACCACCTCGCAGGCCTGGACGACCTACCTGCTGCCGGGCCTCGGCGACACGCTCAAGGCCGCGGCGATCTCCATGGTCATCGCCCTGCCGCTGGGCGCCGTCTTCGGCATCGCCCGGCTCTCCGACCACCGCTGGGTGCGGGGGATCGCCGGCACCGTCGTCGAGTTCTTCCGCTCGATCCCGGTCCTGCTGCTGATGCTGTTCGCCAACGAGTTCTACGTCCGCTCCACCAACGTCGGCAGCGAGGAGCGGCCGCTGTACGCGGTCGTCACAGGCCTGGTCCTCTACAACGCCTCGGTCCTGGCCGAGATCGTGCGCGCCGGCATCCTCTCCCTGCCCAAGGGACAGTCGGAGGCCGCGATGGCGGTCGGGCTGCGCAAGGGTCAGACGATGAGCAGCATCCTGCTGCCGCAGGCCGTCACGGCGATGCTGCCGGCCATCGTGAGCCAGCTCGTCGTCATCGTGAAGGACACCGCGCTGGGCGGCGTGATGCTCGGCTACACCGAGCTGCTCAACGCCCGCAGCACGCTGGCCGCCAACTACGCCAACGTCGTACCCAGCTTCATCGTGGTGGGGATCATCTTCATCATCGTGAACTTCGCCCTGACCACTTTCGCGGCCTGGCTGGAGGCCCGGCTGCGGCGCAGCAAGAAGGGCACGGGCACGGTGCTCGGCGAGGACATGGTGGAAGTCAACCCCGCGGCGGTGGGCGGCGCCTTCGGGACCGGTGCCGGCGAAGGCGTCTGACGGGCAGTCACCCGAGGTGACCGACACGGAGGCGGTGGCATGATCGCCACTGCCTCCGTCACTTGACGCAAGCACCGGCAATAGGTTGCATACGTTCTGTGATCGTGCACCCTGCTCCGACGTCCTGTTCACCCACGTCCCCCGGGACGTCACCGTGAGCGGGGGGCACCGCGCCGTGGACCCGGTGATCATCGTCGGCGCGGGGCCCGTCGGGCTCACCCTCGCCCTCGCGCTGGCCCGCCAGGAGGTGCCGTGCGTCGTCCTCGACGAGGGCCCCGGCAAGGACGAACCCCGCCCGGCCCGGACCGTCGTACTCCGCGAGGACACCGCCGCCCTCGTCGAACGGCTCACCGGCGCCCCCCTCGCCGAGGCCGGCTCCCGCTGGGCCGGATGGCGGTCGATGCGCCGCAAACAGGTGACGCGCGAGGTCACGTTCGACGTCACGGAACCCGGCGCACCGCACACCGACCCCCTCTCCTCCCCGCCCGCCGACCCCGCGCCCCTGCACATCGCCCAGCACGTGCTGACCGGCGTCCTGCGGGATGCCCTGGCCGCCGAGCGGCTCGTCAAGGTCGCCGTGAACAGCCGGCTCGACGCCGTCGAACAGGAGCCGTCCGGCGTCACCGCCCACACCCGCGGCCCGGGCGGCACCTGGTGGCGCGGCAGCTACCTGGTCGGCTGCGACGGCCCGCGCTCGACCGTCCGCAAACTCCAGGACATCCGCTTCCCGGGACGTACGGCGGTGGAACGGCACGCCGTCGCCGCCCTGCGCACCGAACTCCCCCGGCCCGACCACGCACTGCTGCACCGCATGCCGCCGTGGCGGACGGCCGGCCCGTCGGCCGGGGAGGTCACCGCGCGCCCGCTGCCCGACGGGGTCTGGCGCCTGGACTGGCTGCTGCCGCCCGGCAAGGACCTGGTCACACCCGAACTGCTGGTGTCCCGCATCCGCGAGACGCTGGCCGGCTGGAGCGGCGGGACCACGCCGCCGTACGAACTCCTCGACACCGGCGTCCACACCGTGCACCACCGGCTGGCCCGGCGCTGGCGCGTGGGCCGGATCTTCCTCGCCGGGGACGCGGCCCACCTGCTCGGCGCGCTCGGCACCCAGGGCCTGGACGAGGGGCTGCGGGACGCCGACAACCTCGCCTGGAAGCTGGCCCTGGCCTGGCACCACGGGCCGCACGAGGCCCTTCTCGACAGTTACCAGACGGAGCGCCGCACGGTCGTCGCCGCCCGGCTGCGCGCCGCCGACCAGGCACTTCCCCTGCTGCGCGGCAGCGGAGGCCCGCTGTCGTACGTCCGCGGCTCCGCCAAGGGCAGCGACGCGCTGTTCACGGACGGCCACCTGGGGCGCGGAGTGCTCGGCACACCGGGCTCGTACGCCGACTCGCCGCTCGCGCCCCCGCCCCTGGAGGGCGAGGCCCCCGTGGCCACCCTGCCCGGCGCCCCGGTCACGGACGTGCGGGTCACCGCGGAGGACGGTTCGTTCGTACCTCTGCGCGACCGGCTCGGCCGTGGCGCCCTGCTGGTGCTGCTGATCGCACCGGGCACCGGCGTGTGGGAACGCAAGCACTGGGTGACCGCCGGCATCATGCCCCGGCTGGCGGCCGCGGTCACCGCCCTGCCGCACCCCGCCGAGCTGCTCGTCGCCGAGACCTACCCCGGCGCCGCCCCGCACACCGTCCTGCTGATCCGTCCCGACGGCCACCTCGTCACCGCGCTGGCCGGCGTCCGCCCGGCCGACCTGTACGCGGCGGCCGAGGCCACCCTCGGCGGCCCGGCCAAAGCCGGGGCGGAGGCGACGGCCGGCTCGCACTGACACCCTCCGGCCCACCGTCCCGGCCGCGTTGTCCACATGGTGACGGTCAGTTGACCGGTATCCACCACCATGGTGTACTCCGGAACGTGACCGACACCTGTGTACGCCTGTGGCGGAGGGTCCATATGGACCTCGTCCGCTATGCGGGCTGCGTGTGTCGCCCGTCCTGCTGACTTCGCATCCCCCTTCTTTCTTGGCCCGCGCGCTGCTTCCCGCTGCCGCGCGCGCCCGCGAACGCTCCTCAGGACGGTGCCCGTGTCTTCCTCCCCCGCTGTGTCCGTCGCGCTCTCCGCGCCGACCCAGGCCGACCTCCTCGACTTCGTCCGGCGTACGGCCGCCGACCACGAACTCATCGCCTCCCTCCCCCTCGACCCCGAGGGCCGCACCTGGGTGCGGCTGGAGGGGCCCGGCGGCAGCGAGGCGTGGCTGATCGGCTGGCCCCCGGGCACGGGAACCGGCTGGCACGACCACGCCGAGTCGGTCGGCGCCTTCATCACCGCGACCGGTGAGCTCAAGGAGAACTCGCTCGCCGCCCGGCTGCCCGCCGACGGCTGGAAGACCCTGGAGCTCAGTGACGACGTCGACCGGGAACGCCGGCTGCCGTCCGGCACGGGACGCGCCTTCGGCCGTCACCATGTGCACGAGGTGCTGAACGAGTCCCCCGACCGGCACGCCGTCTCCGTCCACGCCTACTATCCGCCCCTGCCGCAGATCCGCCGCTACAGCCGCAGCGGCCAGACCCTGCGCCTCGAACAGGTCGAACGCCCGGAGGACTGGCAGTGAGCGGCACGGACGGGAGTGACGCGGACGTGAGTGACGTGGACGTGAACGGCGTGGACGGGCGAGGGGTGGACGGGCGAGGGGTGGCCTCGGCGAACCCTGGGAACGAGCAGCGGGTGGGCAGGCCTGCCGCGACCACCGGCGCGGCCGAACCCCCGCAGGGCATCGACGACTTGCTGGACCGGGTGCGCGCGGGCTACGAACGGATCGAACCGCGTGAGGCGTACGCGGCCGCGGAGCGCGGCGACGCACTCCTGGTCGACATCCGTTACGCGGCCCTGCGCGAGCGCGACGGCCTCGTTCCCGGCGCTCTCGTCGTCGAGCGCAACGAACTGGAGTGGCGCCTTGACCCGAGGGGCAGCCACCGCGCCCCGGAGGCGACCGGCCACGACCTGCGGGTGGTCGTGATCTGCAACGAGGGCTACGCCTCCAGCCTGGCCGCCGCCTCCCTTCACCAACTGGGGCTGCACCGGGCCACCGACCTGGTCGGCGGCTTCCAGGCGTGGAGGGCGGCGGGACTACCGGTCACGCCGTAGGGGGCTGCGGCGCCGGGCGTGAGTGGTACGGCAGCCGTCCGGGGTCCGGGGGCTGGCCTACGGCGATGCCGAGCGCCGGTCAGTGGTCGTCCGACGGGCGTGCGGACGGTGGAGCGGGGCCGTGTCCGCGTTGCCCCTGGTGCCCAAGCGTACGGGCGGGTCCGAGACCTTCTCCGCGTCCTCCCTGCGCAACGGCGAGTTGGCGTTCATCGCGGGTCAGGTCAGGCCGGCGGGAGTCATCCCCGCTCGAAAGGTCGAGGGGTGAGGGGCGAGACGCAGGACGGAAGAGGGCGCCACAGGCTCAGGCTGCGAGTCGGACTTCGCCTTCGCATCGGACTTCGGCTCGGAACCGGGCTATCGCTCGGAGCCGGCTTCGGCTCGGAACCGGGCTTTCGCTCCCGCGCTGACCCTTGCTCCAACTCCCGCTGGGTTTCCGGCGGCTGGGAGCTGAGTCGGGTCAGAACCCTCCGTCTCCGAAGTCCTCCGTGTCCTCGCCCTCCTGCTCCAGCGCCTGCCGGACCACGCGCAGGGCCAGGCCCTCGGGGTAGCCCTTGCGGGCGAGCATGCCGGCGAGGCGGCGCAGTCTCTTGTCACGGTCGAGGCCCCGGGTGGATCGCAGCTTGCGGGCGACGAGCTCGCGCGCGGTCGCTTCCTCCTGCTCGGGATCGAGCTGCGATACGGCCTCGTCGATCAGCGTGGAGTCGACGCCCTTGGTCCGCAGTTCCTGCACGAGGGCCCGCCTGGCCAGTCCCCGGTGATGGTGCCGGGACTCGACCCAGGCGTCCGCGAACGCCCCGTCGTTGATCAGGCCGACCTCCTCGAACCGCGACAGCACCTGCTCGGCCGCGTCCTCGGGGATCTCCCGCTTGCGGAGCGCGTCCGCCAGTTGCTTCCGCGTGCGCGGGGTCCCGGTGAGCAGGCGCAGACAGATCGCCCGCGCCTGCTCCACCGGGTCCGCTGGGGACTCCCCCTTCTCGGCCCTCGACGAGAAGGAGGGGCCTCCGTCCTCACCGGACGGGTCGCCGGAGCCACGCCGCCGGCGTCCACGCCCACCACGTGAGCCGCCCGCACCGCGTGACCCGCTCTCGCCACGGAGCCGATCGCCTCCACCCGCCCCCGCACGGGAGTAGGGATCGGACGCCTCGTCACCGTGGTGCCGACCGGCGTCCTCGCCCAGGCGGCGGTCGGCCTCTTCACCGCGGCTCAAGCCGCCGTCCGGCCGACCGTCGCCCCGGGTGAATCCCCCGTCGGCTTCGCTCCCCCGCTCGTGCGGGTCGCCCGGGTAGGCGGTGTACTCGGCCCAGCCGGTTCGCCGTGTCACGGATCAGCTCTTGGCCGCCGCGGCCTTGGTCTTGGCCGTCTTGGCCGCCGCCGAGGCCGGGGCCGGCACCGTCTTCGTGGCGTCGTCCGCGGGGGTGGAGACCGCCGCGTCGGTGCCCGGCTCGGCGGTCGGTTCGGCCGGCCGCACGCCCACGCCCAGCTTCTCCTTGATCTTCTTCTCGATCTCGTTGGCCAGGTCGGGGTTGTCCTTCAGGAAGTTGCGCGCGTTCTCCTTGCCCTGGCCGAGCTGGTCGCCCTCGTACGTGTACCAGGCGCCCGCCTTGCGGACGAAGCCGTTCTCCACGCCCATGTCGATCAGGCCGCCCTCGCGGCTGATGCCGTGCCCGTAGAGGATGTCGAACTCGGCCTGCTTGAAGGGCGGGGCGACCTTGTTCTTGACGACCTTGACGCGGGTGCGGTTGCCGACCGCGTCCGTGCCGTCCTTCAGCGTCTCGATGCGGCGGATGTCGAGTCGCACCGAGGCGTAGAACTTCAGGGCCCGGCCACCGGTCGTGGTCTCCGGGGAGCCGAACATCACGCCGATCTTCTCGCGGAGCTGGTTGATGAAGATCGCCGTGGTCTTGGACTGGTTGAGCGCACTGGTGATCTTCCGCAACGCCTGGCTCATCAGGCGGGCCTGAAGGCCGACGTGGCTGTCGCCCATCTCGCCCTCGATCTCGGCCCGCGGGACGAGCGCGGCCACGGAGTCGATGACGATGAGGTCCAGCGCGCCGGAGCGGACCAGCATGTCGACGATCTCCAGCGCCTGCTCGCCGTTGTCCGGCTGGGACAGGATCAGGTTGTCGATGTCGACGCCGAGCTTCTTCGCGTACTCGGGGTCGAGGGCGTGCTCCGCGTCCACGAAGGCCACCTGGCCGCCGGCCTTCTGCGCGTTCGCCACCGCGTGCAGCGTCAGCGTGGTCTTGCCGGAGGACTCCGGGCCGTACACCTCCACCACGCGGCCGCGCGGCAGGCCGCCGACCCCGAGGGCGACGTCCAGTGCGGTCGACCCGGTGGGGATGACCTCGATGGGCTCGTTCGGCCGCTCGCCGAGACGCATCACGGCGCCCTTGCCGAACTGCCGTTCAATCTGTGCGAGCGCGGCGTCCAGGGCCTTCTCGCGGTCGGTTCCTGCCATGGGTTCCACCCGATTTGCTTGAGTCGATCGCTTCACGTCAAAGACGCTAACGCCTGCCACTGACAATGGGCCCCGACGCCCGTCCGGCCTGTGGATAACTCGGGCGCAGCTCCGGCGAAACCGTGGCGAAACGCCCACCGGGAGCCTTGCCGGAGCCTCCATAAGAATGGATGTTCGAATTTCGTGTCAAGCGGACCACGCGGCACTTCCGAGACTACGTCCGCGATCCGACAACGAGCCTGATCCCTGGCGGCGCATCGTCCGCCACCCCTCTACTCCCGACGGCTACGCCCCGGGCGACGCCGTCGGCACCTGACGCTCGCCCGCCACGCCGACGACCCGTCGAGGAGGGCAAAGCCCTGGTCGCCATCGGATGAGTGTGGCCGAACAGCCCACCCGGAAGCCGCTGGGCCGCAGACCCACTTCCGCGGTCATCGCCGGGCTGTGGTGGGGATGGCGGTGTCGATGAGGACGGCGGCGATGGCGGCGGCGGTGGGGAAGGATTCGGCGTTGAGGACTCGGGTGCGGGCCGCGGCGCCGTCGAGGAGCAGCGCGAGTTGTTCGCCGAGTTGTTCGGGGTCGGTCGCGCCGGCTTCGCGGGCGGTTGCGGCCAGGCGCGCGGCGATGGCCTTCTTGTACTCGCGTGCGTATTGCGACGCGGGGTGCTGGGGGTCGTGGAGCTCGACGGCCGCCGCGATGTAGGGGCACATGGGTGTGAGGTCCTGCGTCCCGGCCGCGGGCAGCTCGAAGGCGGCTAGCAGCCGTTCGCGGGGGGTGAGGTCGGTGCGGTCGAACACTGCGGACATGAGGTCGGGATCGAACCGGCGCAGGTATTCGGCAACGAGTTCGTCCTTGCCGGCGAAGTGCTGGTAGGCCGTGCGCTTCGAGACCTGGGCCACCGCACACAGTTGGTCCATGCCGGTGCGGTTGATGCCCTGATCGCGGAACAGCTGCCGGGACGCGCCGAGGATGCGCTCGAACGCACCCCTGCCGCGGCGCCGGCCCTGCGGGCCCTTCTCCAACTCCGTCACGCCTCCAGCCTAACCCACTTGGGTACCGACCGGTGTGCATAGCTTGCGTTCCAGCCGACCCTCCCCTACGTTAAGAACACAGTGCGGTGTACATAAAGGCTGGCTGTTCCGAATACCACCAGTTCAATGGAGTGATCGTGGGAAAGCTCGATGGCAAGGTAGCGGTGATCACCGGCGGTACGACCGGCATGGCACTGGCCGGCGCTCAACTGTTCGTTGAAGAAGGAGCGCACGTCTTCATCCTGGGCAGGCGGCAGGAAGCGCTGGATGAAGCCGTCAAGCTGATCGGCCGCAACGTCACCGGCGTGCGGGGCGACGCGTCCGACCTGGACGACCTGGACCGCCTGTACGCCACGGTCAAGAAGGAAAAGGGCTCGATCGACGTGCTGTGGGCCAGCGCCGGGACGGGCGAGCCGGGCAACCTCGGCGAGATCACCGAAGCCCAGTTCCACGACGCCTTCCATCTCAACGCGCGCGGCACCCTGTTCACCGTACAAAAGGCGCTGCCGCTGCTCAACGACGGCGCCTCGATCTTCATGACCGGCTCGAACGCCTCCTTGAGGGGCTTCCCCGGATGGAGCGTGTACGCCGGCAGCAAGGCCGTACAGCAGGCCTGGGCCCGCGTATGGCTCAACGAGCTCAAGGACCGGCACATCCGCGTCAACGTACTCACCCCCGGCCAGGTCGCCACGGCCAAGCAGGAAGAACTGTTCGACGAGGCGACCATGAAGGCCTTCGAATCCCTCATCCCCCGCGGAAAGATGGGCCACCCCGACGAGATCGCACACGTCGCGCTCTTCCTCGCCTCCGACGACTCCAGCTACGTCAACGGCCTGGAACTCGTCACCGACGGCGGCGCCACCGTCATCTGACCACCACACACCGCCAGAAACCTGAACACACCTGCACTCACGTACACGGCCGGGCACATCCGACAACACACGAGCCTGCCGAACCTGTCCGCCGCGGTCCGCGCCCCCTGAGGTCCAGCGACGCCCGTACCACTGGACGCGCCCCTGCTGGACCGCACCGCCGGCGCCGAGCTTCGCGGCTCATCCGGCTGGGTGTCCCCTGCGGCAACCGTCGCACCGCCTCGCAGCCGACGCGCTGAGCCTGACCGGGCACGACGAGACGAAGCGAAAGCTCGAGAACAAGGAAAAGGGCATACCTCATGAGCAGCATCAGCATCATCGGCACCGGGAACATGGCCCGCACCATCGGCGCGCGGGCGATAGCGGGCGGCAACACCGTCGAGGTCATGGGCCGCGATCGGTCCAAGGCCGTTGCCCTGGCCGAGGCTCTCGGCGGCGGCGCCACGACAGGAGAGTGGGGCGCCGCCCCGGCCGGGGACCTCGTCATCGTGGCCCTGTTGTTCGACGGTGTCGTTCCGGCCGTCACCCGGTACGGAGACCCCCTCGCGGGCAAGGTCATCATCGACATCAGCAACCCCTTCAATTCCGCGTTCGACGGGCTGGCCCACGGTGAGGCAACCTCGATCGCGCAGGAAGTCGCCAAAGTGGCCCCGGCCGGCGCCAGCGTGGTGAAGGCGTTCAACACCGTCTTCCGTGACGTCCTGGAGAAGGGCCGGCCCGACGTCTTCATCGCCGGCGACAGTGCGCAGGCCAAGGCGGGCACCGAGGCGTTCGTCAAGAGCCTCGGTCTGCGCCCGCTGGACGTCGGCGACCTGAAGATGGCGCACTGGCTGGAAGGAGCGGGCGTGGTCACGATGGGCCTCGCCCGCCACGGAGTGGGGCACTGGGACTTCGCCCTCGGCGTCACCGAGTTCCACGGCTGAGCCGCACCGCCGCGGCCGCGGTCCGCGCACGCACCGGCTCGATCAGTCCTCGGGGTTCCCGGTTCCCGGTCGGGCGCCCACCTCCGGGCTCTCCGCGCCGGACCGGGGCTCCGTTCCGGCGTCGTCCTGGGGAGTCGTTCGCCGTTCCCACAGCTGACGCGCGCGGGCGAGCGGGCCGGGACCCGACGTGCCTCTGCGGTGCCCGTCCACGCGGGGATCGTCGGTGATCTCGTAGCGCTTCACGTACGCCCCCAGGAACGCCTGGAGCGTGGCGACCGCCGGGATGGCGACCAGCGCGCCGACGGCGCCCAGCAGGGCGGTGCCTGCGATGACCGAGCCGAAGGCGACCGCGGGGTGGATGTCGACGGTCTTCGAGGTGAGCTTGGGCTGCAGGACGTAGTTCTCGAACTGCTGGTAGACCACGACGAAGACCAGCACCCACAGCGCGTACCAGGGGTCGACGGTGAAGGCGATGAGCATGGGCAGCGCGCCCGCGAGATAGGTGCCGATGGTCGGGATGAACTGCGACACCAGGCCCACCCAGACGGCGAGCACGGGCGCGTAGGGCACGCCCAGGGCCTCCAGCAGGATGTAGTGCGCCACCCCGGAGACGAGCGCCATCAGACCGCGCGAGTACAGGTAGCCGCCGGTCTTGTTGACGGCTATCTCCCACGCGCGCAGTACCTCGACCTGTTTCGCGGGCGGCAGGACGGAACAGATCGCGCGGCGCAGCCGCGGACCGTCCGCGGCGAAGTAGAACGAGAACAGCGTGATCGTCAGCAGCTGGAAGAGCCCGCCGAGGACCTGCGCGGACACGTCCAGGACGCCGGTGGCGCTGTTCCGCACGTAGTTGCGCAGCCAGTCGGAGCGCAGCAGCCCCTCCTGGACGTCGACCCGTCTCAACTCGGTGTGGAAATGGGTGTTGATCCAGTTGATGACGGAGTCGAGATAGTCCGGGAAATCCTCGACGATCTTGATGATCTGGCCGGCGAGCATGGAGCCCAGCAGCGTGACGAAGCCCGCGGCCGCGATCATCACGGCGAGGAAGACGAGTCCGGTGGCCAGCCCCCTGCGCAGGCCGCGCGAGGCCATCCAGCTCACCGCAGGCTCGATGGCGAGGGCCAGGAAGAACGCGATGAGAATGTTGATCAGCAGGCCGGTGAGCTGGTGAAAGGCCCAACTGCCGAGCTGGAACACGGCGATGAGGGAGAGCGCCAGCACCATGGCGCGCGGGAGCCAGCGCGGCATGCGGGTGTTCGGCGCGGCGGCGCCGTCGACCGGGGGCCGGGTGGGCGGTGTCGTGCCGAGCGGGGATGCGGGCGGGGCTGTCTGCCCGGCGTCGTCAGTGGGTGCCACGGTGCAAGTCTCGCCCACGGGACCGACAATCAGTTCCCCTCATGCGATCTTCGTTACCGGTCAGCGCTTCTCACCCGGAACGTTCATGGCCGTGCAGACCACCCGCCACACGTCCTTCGCCTCCCAGCCCGCGTCCAGCGCCTCGTTCACCGTGCGCCCGCCCAGCTCCGTCATCACGTGGTCGCGCGCGAAGGTGTCGGCGTACACGGCACCGAAGTGCTCCGCCATCCGCTCCCAGAAGACCGTCAACCGCATGCGTCCAGTATCCCGCCCCTGAGAGTGGGCCTGCCTCGGGACCCCTTGCCGAGACCGCTTTCCGCCCTACGGTCTGACGCATGGCCGAATCAGGAGCTTCCCCACTCCCCCAGACGCCCGCGGCGCGCTCCCCGCTCTCCCTCGCCGAGCACTTCGTCTGGCTCACCGCGCGCGTGCTGGAACAACGGCTGTTCGCGTACCACTTCCTGAACGCGAGCGCCGATCCGGTGGAGACCGCGCTGGACGCACATCGCAACGAGGACGGCGGGTACGGCCACGCGCTGGAGCCGGACCTGCGCGGCCCGGTCAGCCAGCCGCTGCACACCGCTCGCGCCCTGAGCGTCCTGGACGCCGTCGGGCGTTGCGGCGGACAGCGCGTGGAACGCGTGTGCCGGTATCTGACCTCCGTGTCCACACCGGACGGCGCGCTCCCCGCGATCCATCCCAGCCAGCGGGGATATCCGGCGGCTCCCTTCCTGCCGATCGTGGACGACCCGCCGAGCGACCTCCTCGCCACCGGGCCGGTGGTCGGCCTGCTGCACCGCAACGAGGTCTGGCACGCCTGGCTGTTTCGCGCCACGGACTTCTGCTGGCAGGCGATCGAGCGCCTGGAGCGGTCCCATCCGTACGAGATCGAGGCCGCCGTGTCCTTCCTCGACTCCGCCCCCGACCGCCCGCGCGCGGAGGCGGTCGCCGACCGTCTGGGCCGGATGGTGCGCGAACAGCGCCTCGTGGTGCTGGACATGGACCGGCTCGACGCGTATCCGGTCGCACCCGGTTACGCCTCAGGCGAGCACCACTTCCCGCACGACTACGCGCGCAGGCCCAGCTCCCTCGCGCGCGCGTGGTTCACCGACGAGGAGATGACGCGCTCCCTGGACCACCTCCAGAGCCAACAGCAGGAGGACGGCGGCTGGCCGATCCGCTGGCGCCAGTGGGCGCCGGGCAGCGCCCTGGAGGCCCGCCCCATGGTGACGATCGACGCCCTGCACACCCTGCGGGCACACGGCCGCTTCCTGGGCTGACCGGCCGGCCCGCTGCCCGACCGGACGGTGACCGGTTCGCACGGAGGTGCCCGTCTCCATGGCGCGACGGAGGCGACGGGCGGAAACCGGCCTGGGTGGACCTGCCCGTCTCCGTCGCGCGACGGAGGCGACGACTCAGCCCGTGACGGCGCGCAAGCCGGCCGTCACCACCACCGCGACCGCGACGACGACCAGGAAGGGGGCGCGCAGCAGCAGCGCCACGGCGGCCGCGGCGAGTCCGGCGGCCCGGGCGTCGAGTACCAGCGTGCGCCCGTCGGCGAAGGTCTGCTGGGCCGTGAGCGCGGCGAGCAGGGCCACCGGCAGCAGAGCGGCGAGCCGCCGGACGAGAGGCCGTTCGAGGGCGCCCGCGGGCACGAGCAGTCCGGCGAGTTTGACGGCGTAACAACCGAGGGCGGTCACCCCGATGGCGATCCAGATGTTCAACGTTTGTCCTCCTGACCGTGGTGCGGGACGTCCTGTCCGTGGTGCGAGGCGTCCTGGTCGTGGTGCGAGGCGTCCCGCCCCCGGCGCGGTTCGCCCCGTTCACCGGATGGCGCGTCCCCCCGACCGTCCCCGCCCTCGTCGCCCTGCGCCGCCGTCCCGCGCGCGCTGCCCCGCGTCGCCGCCTCGTCCTCTCCGTCCGGTGCCTCCGCCCCCCGCGCGCGGTGACCCTGGGCCCAGAGGACCGCGGGCGCGGCGAGTGCGGCCACCAGGACGGGCACTCCGGCGGGCAGCGCGGGCAGCAGGCCCAGCCCCAGGAGCACGGCGAGGCAGGCGACGGCCCGCTCGGTCCGGGACGTCAGCATCGGCGCGAGCAGGGCCAGGAACACGGCGGGCCCGGCCGCGTCGAGGCCCCAGGCGGCCGTGTCCCCGATGGCTTCGGCGCCCAGGGCGCCGATCAGCGTGGTCAGGTTCCACAGCACGTACAGGCTGAGTCCCGTCACGGCGAACCCGATCCGGGTGCCGCGCCGGTCGGTCTGCGCGAGCGACACCGCCGTCGTCTCGTCGATGACCCACTGGGCGGCGAAGGGGCGCACCGCGCGCGGGAGGGCCAGCAACTGCGACAGGCGCAGCCCGTAGAAGGCGTTGCGCGCACCCAGGAAGAAGGCACCCGCGGCCGCGGTGAACGGACTGCCGCCGGCCGCGAGAGCACCCACCAGCGCGAACTGGGACGCGCCGGTGAACACCAGAAGGCTGAGCGCGCACGTCTGGAGCAGCGTGAGCCCGCTGCCGGCCGAGGTCACTCCGAACGCGAACCCGGACAGTCCTACGGCGACCCCGACTCCGAGGGCGTCGCGTACGACGGCCGCGTCAGGTCGTCCTCCGTCGCCGGGGCGGATGTCGGGGTGAGCTGTCTGTTCTGCCACGCGTCCGACGGTAGGACGAGCCGGCCGCGCGTGTCTTGTACGTTCTTGCGCTCGCGCTGGTAGGACCCCGGAGGCACGCCGACGATCCGGGAGAAGTGGCGGTTGAGGTGCGGCTGGTCGGTGAACCCCACGGTGACGGCGGCCTCCGCCGGCGTCGTCCCCGCGTCCAGCAGCCGCCTCGCCCGCCGTACCCGGGCGTCCGTCAGCCAGGTGTGCGGGGGCATGCCGTAGGCGTCCCGGAAGGCCCGCAGCAGGGCGAACGGGCTCGTGCCCAGATCGGCGGCGAGCGTCTCCAGGGCCGGTGGCCCGGCCATCCGCTCCTCCAGCACGGCACGCGCGCGAGCAGCGGTCCGGGCCCCGGCGGTCCGCACCTCCCGGCGGGCGAGCGGCCCGCCGTTCAGCCGCAGGAGCCGGGTCACGGCCACCCGCAGGAGGGTGTCGGCGGCCAGCGCGTTGCCCTCGTCGGCGGCCCGCAGCAGCCGGTGCACCAGGTTCACCGTGTACGGATCGTCGAGCACCGGCCGGACGAATCCCGGCGTGCCCCGGATCGCGGTGGTCTCGGCCGCTATCCCGGCCACGACCTCCGGTGACGGGTACACGGCGCCGTACCGCCAGCCTTCGGGGACACCGGCCCGGCCCGTGTGCGCGGTGTCCGGGTTGACCAGTGCGAGCGCCCCCGCCCCGGCGTACTGGTCGGCGCCGCGGTGGTGGAAGACCTCGACTCCGTCGGCGATGGCGGCGATCACGAAGTTCTCGTGGGTGTGCCGTACGAACGTCTTGCGGACGTACCGGGCCCGCAGCAGATCGACACCGGGCAGTTCCGCGTACTGCCAGTGCCTCGCCCGCTCGGTGCCCGACCCCGCCATGGGGTCGATTCTCCGCCACGAACCCTCCGGCCGGACCGCCGGGCCGGGCGCACGGCACGACAGCCCCCCGACTTCCGACTCATCACCGCAGGTCACAGCCATTGTCAGTGCCCGGGTGCAGGATGGACGCATGCCCAGCTCCGCTCACCGAGCCCTCGACGGCTTCTCCCCCGCGACCCGTGGCTGGTTCACGGGGGCCTTCTCCGCGCCCACCGCGGCCCAGGCCGGCGCGTGGCAGGCCATCGACGCGGGCTCGGACGTGCTGGTGGTGGCCCCCACCGGCTCCGGCAAGACTTTGGCGGCTTTCCTCGCCGCGCTCGACCAGCTGGCCTCGACACCCCCGCCGGCCGACCCGCGCAAGCGCTGCCGCGTTCTGTACGTCTCGCCGCTGAAGGCCCTGGCCGTGGACGTCGAGCGCAACCTGCGCAGTCCGCTGACCGGCATCCGCCAGGAGTCGATGCGTCTGGGCCTGCCCGAACCCGAGGTCAAGGTCGGCATCCGCTCCGGCGACACTCCCCCGGCGGAGCGCCGCGCCCTGGCCACGCGTCCGCCGGACATCCTGATCACCACGCCCGAGTCCCTGTTCCTGATGCTGACCTCCGCCACGCGGGACGCGCTCACGGGCATCGAGACGGTCATCCTGGACGAGGTGCACGCGGTGGCCGGCACCAAGCGCGGCGCGCACCTGGCGCTGTCCCTGGAGCGGCTGGACGAGCTCCTGCCGAAGCCGGCCCGCCGCATCGGCCTCTCCGCGACCGTCCGCCCGGTCGACGAGGTCGCCCGCTATCTCTCGCCCCAGCGCAAGGTGGAGATCGTCCAGCCGAAGTCGGACAAGGAGTTCGACCTCTCGGTCGTCGTCCCCGTCGAGGACCTGGCGGAACTCGGCGGCTCCCCGGTCGCCGAAGGCTCCGAGGGCGCGGAGAAGCCGTCGATCTGGCCGCACGTCGAGGAGCGGATCACCGACCTGGTCCAGGCCCACCGCTCCACGATCGTGTTCGCCAACTCGCGCCGCCTCGCGGAGCGGCTGTGCAACCGGCTCAACGAGATCGCCTACGAGCGGGCCACCGGCCAGCCCCTGGACGAACATCACGCGCCCGCCGAGCTCATGGGCGGCTCCGGGGCCGCCCAGGGCGCGCCGCCCGTCATCGCCCGCGCCCACCACGGCTCGGTGTCCAAGGAGCAGCGCGCCCTGGTGGAGGAGGACCTCAAGGCGGGCCGCCTGCCCGCCGTGGTCGCCACCTCCAGCCTCGAACTGGGCATCGACATGGGCGCCGTGGACCTCGTCATCCAGGTCGAGTCCCCGCCGTCGGTCGCCTCCGGCCTGCAGCGCGTGGGGCGCGCGGGCCACCAGGTCGGCGCCGTCTCCACCGGCGTGGTGTTCCCGAAGTACCGCGGCGACCTCGTCCAGGCGGCCGTGGTCACCGAGCGGATGCGCACCGGCTCCATCGAGTCCCTGAGGGTGCCCGCCAACCCGCTGGACGTCCTGGCCCAGCAGATCGTCGCGATGACGGCGCTGGACACCTGGCAGGTCGACGACCTGCTCGCCGCGGTCCGCCGCGCCGCCCCCTTCGCCTCGCTCCCGGAGTCGGCGTTCACCGCCGTCCTCGACATGCTCGCGGGCCGCTACCCCTCGGACGCCTTCGCGGAGTTGCGCCCGCGCGTGGTGTGGGACCGCGTCACCGGCACGGTCACCGGCCGCCCCGGTGCCCAGCGCCTGGCCGTCACCTCCGGGGGCACGATCCCCGACCGCGGCCTCTTCGGGGTGTTCCTCGCCGGTTCCGACCCGAAGAAGGGCGGCGGCCGGGTCGGTGAGCTGGACGAGGAGATGGTCTACGAGTCCCGCGTGGGCGACGTGTTCACGCTCGGCACCAGCTCGTGGCGCATCGAGGACATCACCCGCGACCGCGTCCTCGTCTCCCCGGCTCCGGGCGTGCCGGGCCGGCTCCCGTTCTGGAAGGGCGACCAGCTGGGCCGCCCGCTCGAACTGGGCCGCGCGGTGGGCGCGTTCCTTCGCGAGGTCGGCTCGCTGCCCAAGGAGGACGCCCGCCTGCGTCTCCTCGCCGCGGGCCTGGACGCGTGGGCCACGGACAACGTCCTGTCCTATCTCGACGAACAGCGCGAGGCATGCGGTCACATCCCGGACGACCGCACGATCGTCGTGGAGCGCTTCCGCGACGAACTCGGCGACTGGCGGGTCGTCGTGCACTCCCCCTTCGGTGCCCAGGTGCACGCCCCGTGGGCGCTGGCCCTCGGCGCCAAGCTCTCCGAGCGCTACGGCATGGACGCGCAGGTCATGCACGCCGACGACGGCATCGTGCTGCGGTTGCCCGACGCCGACCTGATGAGCCTCGACCTCCTCGACCAGGAGCCCATGAGGTCGGGCACCGAGTACGACGCCGACCACGCACCGGTCGGCGCCGCCGACGTCGTCTTCGACAAGGGCGAGGTCAACCAGGTCGTCACCGACCAGGTGGGCAGCTCCGCGCTCTTCGCGTCCCGCTTCCGCGAGTGCGCCGCCCGCGCGCTGCTGCTGCCGCGCCGCAACCCGGGCAAGCGCACCCCGCTGTGGCAGCAGCGCCAGCGCGCCTCCCAACTGCTCCAAGTGGCAAGCGAGTTCGGGTCGTTCCCGATCGTCCTGGAGGCCGTCCGCGAGTGCCTCCAGGACGTGTTCGACGTGCCCGGGCTGGTCGAGCTGATGGGCGACCTCGAATCCCGCAAGGTGCGCCTCGTGGAGGTCACCACCCCCGAACCGTCCCCCTTCGCCCGCTCCCTCCTCTTCGGGTACGTCGCCCAGTTCCTGTACGAGGGTGACTCCCCGCTCGCCGAGCGCCGCGCCGCCGCCCTCTCGCTGGACTCGCGGCTGCTGGCCGAGCTGCTCGGCCAGGCGGAGCTGCGCGAGCTGCTGGACGCCGAGGTGCTGGCCGAGTTGGAGCGCGAGCTGCGGTGGCTGACCGAGGACCGGCGCGTCAAGGACGCCGAAGGGGTCGCCGACCTGCTGCGGATGCTCGGCCCGCTGACCGACGCCGAGCTGGCCGAGCGGGGCGCCGAGCCCCAGTGGGCACAGGAGTTGGCCGCGGCCCGCCGCGCGATCCCGGTCCGGGTCGCCGGCGCGGACCACTGGGCGGCCATCGAGGACGCGGGACGCCTGCGCGACGCGCTGGGCACGGCGCTGCCGGTCGGCGTCCCGGAAGCCTTCACCGAACCCGTCAAGGACCCGCTGGGTGACCTCCTCGCCCGCTACGCCCGCACCCACGGCCCGTTCACGTCGGCCGCCGCCGCGGCCCGCTTCGGGCTCGGAGTGGCGGTCACCGAGGGCGCGTTGCAGCGCCTGGCCGCGGGGGGCCGGGTCGTGCAGGGCGAGTTCCACCCGGCGGGCATCGGCCAGGAGTGGTGCGACGCGACGGTCCTGCGCCGCCTTCGCCGACGCTCCCTCGCCGCCCTGCGCCACGAGCTGGAGCCGGTGCCGCCGCCCGCGCTCGCCCAGTTCCTTCCCCAGTGGCAGCACATCGGCAAGGGGCACGGTCTGCGGGGCACCGACGGACTGGTGCGGGCCGTCGAGCAGTTGCAGGGCGCGTCCGTACCCGCCTCCGCGCTGGAGAGGCTCGTCCTGCCGTCCCGCGTGTCCTCCTACACGCCCGCGACACTCGACGAACTCACCGCCGCCGGCGAGGTGTTGTGGGCCGGAGCGGGCGCTCTGCCCGGCAAGGACGGCTGGATCTCCCTGTACCTGGCGGACGCGGCGCCCCTGCTCCTGCCGCCACCGCACCCCCTTGAGCTGACGGTGCTGCACCAGTCCGTCCTGGACACGCTGACCGGCGGCTACGGACTGTTCTTCCGTCAGATCGCCGACCAGGTCCGCGCCACCACCCACCCCGACGCCACCGATCCCCAACTGGCGGACGTCCTCTGGGATCTGGCCTGGTCCGGGCGGCTCACCAACGACACGCTCGCCCCGATGCGGGCCCTGCTCGGCTCGGGCCGCACCGCGGGCTCCACCGCCCACCGCGCCAAACGCGCGGCCCCACGCGGACGCTACGGCTCGCTGACCGCAGCCGCGCGCCCCGCGTCCCGCGGTGGTCCGCCGACCGTCGCGGGCCGGTGGTCGCTGCTGCCGGGACGCGAGGCCGATCCCACCGTGCGGGCCCACGCGCTGGCCCGCACCCTGCTCGACCGGCACGGCGTGGTGACCCGGGGAGCGGTGTCCGCGGAGGGCGTCGAGGGCGGCTTCTCCGCGGTCTACCGCATCCTGTCCGCCTTCGAGGACAGCGGCCAGGCGCGGCGCGGCTACGTCGTGGAGGGTCTCGGCGCCGCACAGTTCGCGATGGACGGAGCCGTGGACCGGCTCCGCGCGGTGGCGAACGCCCGCGACCGCGGCGCGCCCCTCCCCGCTCCCGGTCCCGCCGCCTCCACCGCCTGGGCCGGCGCCCCCGGCGACTTCGGCTCCCCCGACGCGACCCCCGCGCCCCCCGCCCGGACGCAGACCGGCACCGGCACCGGCACCGGCACCGGCACCGGCACCGGAGTCCAGCCCTTCGACCCGTCCGCCTTCACCCCGTCCGACTTCGACTCACCCGACTTCGACTGGGCCGCCGAGCTGGGCTCCCTGGACGCCTCGAACCCCGGCGACGGCCGGGGTGCCGTCGCCGGCCACGGACCCGGCGCCGTCGACGGCTTCGAATCGCGCGGCACCCCGGGCTTCGCCCAGGACTTCGGCAGCCGTACGCGCGCCCCCGTGACCCCTCAGGCGGTCGTCCTCGCCGCGGCCGACCCGGCGAACGCGTACGGCGCGGCCCTCCCCTGGCCGGAACCGCCGACCGGCGCGGGACACAAGGCCGGCCGGAAGGCCGGTTCCCTGGTCGTCCTGGTGGAGGGCGAACTCGCGCTCTACATGGAGCGCGGGGGCAAGACAGTGCTGGCCTGGCCCACCGACCCGGACGGCACCCCCTCCGACGACGCGCGTCTGCGTGCCGCGGCGGAGGCCCTCGCCGCGGCGGCCCGCGCCGGCTCCCTGGGCACGGTCACGGTGGAGCGCGTCAACGGCGTCTCCGCCCTCACCTCGCCCATCGGCACCGTCCTGGAAGGAGCGGGCTTCATCGCCACCCCACGCGGCCTGCGCCTGCGCGCATGACTCCCCCGGCACCGCCCACACCTGCCAGGACTCCCCCACGGCAGCCCGCCCCTCCCCACCCGGCGCACGCCACCCCGCCGCCCACGCACCCGCCCGTGCCACCCTTGACCCATGCCCGAAGGTGACACGGTCTGGCAGACGGCGAAGCGGCTGCACACCGCGCTCGCGGGAGAGGTGCTGACGCGGAGCGACCTCCGCGTGCCCAGGTTCGCCACGGCCGACCTCACCGGCCGTACCGTCCTGGACGTCACCGCCCGCGGCAAGCACCTCCTCACCCGCGTGGAGGGCGGCCTGACGCTCCACTCGCATCTGCGGATGGACGGCGCCTGGAAGGTGTTCGCCGAGGGCCAGCGCTGGGTGGGCGGGCCTTCCCACCAGATCCGCGCGATCCTGGGCACCGCCGACCGCACGGCCGTCGGCTACCGCCTGCCGGTCCTGGAACTGCTGCGCACGGCCGACGAGCAGCGCGCCGTCGGGCACCTGGGCCCCGACCTCCTCGGCCCGGACTGGGACCCGGACCTGGCCCTGCACAACCTCCTCGCCGATCCCGCCCGCTCCCTCGGCGAGGCCCTGCTCGACCAGCGCAACCTCGCCGGCATCGGCAACGTGTACAAGAGCGAACTCTGCTTCCTGCTCGGCGTCACGCCCTGGCTCCCCGTCGGTGCGCTGCCCGTAGAGCGCGCCGCCAAGCTGCCCGCGCTCGCCAAGAAGCTCCTGGACGCCAACCGGGAACGCCCCGTCCGCAGCACGACGGGCCTGCGCGGCCAGGACCTGTTCGTGTACGGCCGCGCGCCCCGCCCCTGTCTGCGCTGCCGCACCTCGGTCCGCATGGCCGACCAGGGTGACGGCTCCCGCGAACGCCCCACCTACTGGTGCCCTGGCTGCCAGAGCGGCCCGGTACCGAGCGCGTCGGCATCCCGCAGAATGTCCCGCCGCACAGCCAATTGACGGACCGTCAGAAACCCTCGTACCGTCCCTTCATGGCCGTGAGCGCGTACGACCTCACCGGACGCACCGCCTTCGTCACCGGCGCCGCCGGCGGTATCGGCCGCGCCTCGGCACTGCTGCTCGCCGAGGCCGGTGCCACCGTGCACTGCGCCGACCGGGACCCGCGGGGCCTCGACGGGACGGCGGCGCTGATCAAGGACCGGGGCGGGTCAGCGCACACCCACTCCCTCGACGTCACCGACCGCGCGCGGCTCCAGCAGGCCGTCGCGTCCTGCGGCAGCCTGGACGTGATGGCCGCGATCGCCGGGATCATGCACAGCAGCCCGGTCCTGGACACCCGCGACGAGGACCTGGAGCGGGTCTGGAGCGTCAACTTCAAGGGCGTGCTCTACGCCTGCCAGGAGGCCGCGCGGCTGATGCTCGCCCACGGCACCCGGGGCAGCATCGTCACCATGGCCTCGGGCGCCGTCGACACCGGCGGCGCCGGCCTGCTCTGCTACGGCGTGACCAAGGCGGCCGTCGTCCAGCTGACCCGGACGCTGGCGACCGAGGTCGGCCGCCACGGCATCCGCGTCAACGCGGTCGCGCCGGGCTGGACACGTACGCCGATGACCGACCGCCACGAGGGCGAGGCCCAGGCGCGCACGGAGGCCCTGATGGCACGCATGTCACCGCTGGGCAGGGTCGGCGAACCGGAGGACATCGCCCAGGCCGTGCTGTATTTGGCCTGCGACGCGTCGTCGTTCACGACGGGCCAGATCCTGCGTCCGAACGGCGGGGTGGCCATGCCCTGGTAGGCCGGGCCGCTTCCCGCCATGCCTCGGCCCACCGCCGTGCGTCGACGGCTCCGGCGGCCCGCGTCTTCGGCACGCAGTGCACCGGCAGCAGGCTCAGCCCCCATCCACCGGCCGCGACGGCCCCTTCCAGGACCCCCGCGCCGGGCGCCAGCACGAGCCGCAGCACGGCCCACCACCACAGCGCCCCGAGTCCCAGCGCGGCGGCCCAGCGCACCACCCGCACCGACATGGCCGCCACCTCCAGCCCGACGCTAGAACGCCACGCTCACCGGCCGGGAGGGCGCACCGACGGCACACGGGCGCACCCGCGCCGCCCGACCGTCAGGGACGCCCGCACCGCCGACCTGTCCGGCCACCGCGCACGTCCGCCCCTCCACCATGACCGCGGCACCCCGGCCCGGCAAACGGGCCGGGAACGCTCGCGGGCCCACAGCGCCGCCCGGACAGCAGAAAACCCCGACCGCACTCTCCCGGGTCTCCCCGGAGGAGCCCCGGCCGGGGCCTCACACACGTGCTCGGCGCGATCAGCGCCCTGTCGGTCTCACACCCGCGCGGATCTCACGCGGCGACCACGTCGACCGCCTCCGCGGGGGCCTTGATGGTCACCCGCTCCGGTGGCACGCCGGCCACCGATACGGAACCCAGCATCGGACGGACCGAGGCGGGCACATGCTTACTGGGGGTGGCCGCAGCAGACTGGGCCAGCTCGGCGAGGGCGAGCTCGTCGCTCACTTCCCGCATGAGCTCGGACATCCGTACGTCCAGCGCGTCGCAGATGGCGGAGAGCAGCTCGGAAGAAGCCTCCTTCTGCCCCCGCTCCACCTCGGAGAGATAGCCGAGTGAGACTCGGGCGGACGAGGAGACTTCGCGCAGAGTACGGCCCTGGCGCTGGCGCTGCCGACGCAGCACGTCACCCAGCAGGCGACGGAGCAGAATCATCGGTGGCTCCCTCCTCGGACCGCGTAGCCGCATCCTTCACGCCCCACCGTACCGCCTTGCGCCGCGGCCGTGCGGGGAGCGATGTCGTGTTCACTCAGGGCTGCAAACATCAAAACCCCCCGTTCTGTTCCGTATCCTGTGCCCGCTCGTTCCCGGTCTGTTCGCCCGCCAGCTGCTCGATGAGCAGCGCGAGTACGCTGCGTACACTCTCTTTACGAATTTCCGCGCGGTCGCCGTTCAACCGCAGGGCCCTGACTTTTCCGCCACCGGCGGAACCGGAATTCGAGCCCGTCGGACCGTCCACGGCGACGAAAACCGTGCCCACGGGCCGGCCGTCCTGCGGCTCCGGACCGGCGACACCGGTGGTCGCGACACCCCAGTCCGCGCCGAGCGCCTTGCGCACTCCGGCCGCCATCTGCGCCGCGACCTGCGGATCCACCGCTCCGCGCTCCGCCAGCAGGGTGGCGTCGACGCCCAGCAGCTCGTGCTTCAGCTCGGTGGCGTACGCGGTGACCGAGCCCCGGAAGACCTTGGAGGCACCGGCGACGGACGTGACGTCCGCCGCGACCAGACCGCCCGTCAACGACTCGGCGACAGCGAGCGTCTCGCCTCTGACCGTGAGTAGTCGCACCAGGTGGGTGGCCGGGGAGGTCACGCTTCCGCCTCCTCCAACGCGGCCTGGCGCTCGGCGATTCCCTGCCGCCGCAGGACAATGGCCTGTCTCACGTAGTCGAGCCCGGTGACCACGGTCAGGACGACGGCCGCGGCCATCACCCAGAACCTCAGGGTGGCCAGCCAGCCCGTCAGCGCCAGGATGTACATCCCGACGGCCACGCCCTGCGTGAGGGTCTTGAGCTTGCCGCCACGGCTCGCGGGGATGACGCCGTACCGGATGACGACGAAACGCAGGAGGGTGATGCCGACTTCCCGGCCGAGGATGACGATCGTCACCCACCACGGCAGATCGCCCAGCCCCGACAGACAGATCAGCGCCGCCCCCATGATCGCCTTGTCGGCGATGGGGTCGGCGATCTTCCCGAAGTCGGTGACGAGGTTGTACGTGCGGGCCAGGTGTCCGTCGAACAGATCCGTGATCATGGCGACGGCGAACGCCGCCCAGGCGAGCGAGCGCCAGGCCGGGTCGTACCCGCCGTCGGCCAGCATGAGCGCGACGAACCCGGGCACGAGCAGCAGACGGAGCATGGTCAGCAGGTTGGCGACGTTGTAGACGCTGGCCTGGTTGACCGCCGCGGCGGCGATCTTCCCGCCCCGCGCGGACTTCACACCGCCCGGCTGCGACCCCGCGGCCGGCCCGGAGGTCTCGGCACCGGAGACACCGGAACCTCCCGACGCGTCAGGAGCGCCGGAACCACCGGGAGCGCCCGACGCGACCGGGGTGACGGCTTCCGGAGACACGGCCCCCGGGGCGACAGCTCCCCCGGCGACGGCACCGGGTGGGACGGTTCCGGAGACGGCGGCGGGAGCGGCGCCCTGACCCGGGCTCGCGGGCGCGCCGTTCGCGCCGGAGGGGCCACCCGCCGCCGATGCCGGTACTCCGGTCATCTGCCCGCCTCCTCACTACACGCGAGCGAGCCCTGCAGGGGCTCGGCGACCAGGTCGACACCTTCCGTACCGACCACCTTCGCCTCGACCATACGACCGACGCTCAGACCTTCGCCGCTCGTGAGCAGCACCTGGCCGTCCGTCTCCGGCGCCTGGTGCTCGCCACGGCCGTACACGCCCTCGTCGTCCACGGACTCCACGAGCACGTGCACGGTCTCGCCCAGACGCTCCTCGGCGCGCTGCGAGACGAGTTCCTCGGCGAGCCGGGAGACCCGGGCCAGCCGCTCGGCCACGACGTCCTCGTGCAGCTTGTGCTCGTAGGTCGCCGCTTCGGTGCCCTCCTCGTCGGAGTACCCGAAGACGCCGATGGCGTCCAGCCTCGCGCCGGTCAGGAAGCGCTCCAGCTCGGCCAGGTCGGCCTCGCTCTCACCGGGGAAGCCCACGATGAAGTTGGAGCGCACGCCGGCCTGCGGGGCCTTGCCTCGGATGGTGTCGAGCAGTTCCAGGAAGCGGTCGGTGTCCCCGAAGCGGCGCATCGCGCGCAGCACGTCGGGGGCGGAGTGCTGGAAGGACAGGTCGAAGTAGGGCACGACCTTCGGCGTCGAGGTCAGCACGTCGATGAGGCCGGGCCGCATCTCGGCCGGCTGGAGGTAGCTGACGCGCACCCGCTCGATGCCGTCGACCTCGGCGAGCTCGGGCAGGAGCGACTCCAGGAGCCTGATGTCGCCCAGGTCCTTGCCGTAGGACGTGTTGTTCTCGGAGACCAGCATGACCTCCTTGACGCCCTGCTCGGCCAGCCAGCGCGTCTCGTTCAGCACGTCGCTGGGGCGGCGGGAGATGAAGGAGCCGCGGAAGGAGGGGATGGCGCAGAAGGAGCAGCGGCGGTCGCAGCCGGACGCGAGCTTCACCGAGGCGACCGGGGCGCCGTCCAGCCGGCGGCGCAGGGGCGCGCGGGGACCGGAGGCCGGGGCGAGGCCGTCCGGGAGGTCGGCGGGGCCGTGTCCGGGCAGGGCGACCTCGGCGGCCGACTCCTGGCGCTGGGCGGGGCTGATCGGCAGCAGCTTGCGCCGGTCGCGCGGGGTGTGGGAGGCGTGGATGCCGCCGTTCAGGATGGTCTGCAGGCGGTCGGAGATGTCGGCGTAGTCGTCGAAGCCGAGCACGCCGTCGGCCTCGGGGAGGGCCTCGGCGAGTTCCTTGCCGTACCGCTCGGCCATGCACCCCACCGCGACGACGGCCTGGGTTCTGTTGTGCCCCTTGAGGTCGTTGGCCTCGAGGAGCGCGTCGACGGAGTCCTTCTTGGCGGCTTCGACGAAGCCGCAGGTGTTGACGACGGCGACGTCCGCGTCCGCGGCGTCCTCGACGAGGTCCCAGCCGTCCGCCTCCAAGCGGCCTGCGAGCTCCTCCGAGTCCACCTCGTTGCGGGCGCAGCCAAGAGTGACGAGTGCGACGGTACGGCGTTCAGGCATGGGCTCAAGACTACTTTGTCTCACCGACAGCCCATGTCGACGGGGTTGGCCGATCTTGGCCAACCCCGTGTTCACCGCTTCGCTCCGGCCGGTCAGCCGACCTGCGGGTCACCCTTGGTGTAGGTGAGCCGCTCGACTGCGCCTGGCTGGAAGTCGTCCTCGATCTTCTTGCCGTTGACGTACAGCTGGATGGCGCCGGCGTCCCCGAGGATGAGGTTGACCTTCTCGCTGTCCTGGAAGGTCTTCGACTGGCCCTGCTTGAGCAGACCGTCGAACAGCAGCCGGCCGTTGTGGTCCTTGGCGGAGATCCAGCTGCGTCCGTCGGCGGCGCTCACCTGGACGGTGACCTTGTCCTGCGGCGCCGCGGCGATGGCGCTGTCGGACGGTTCGGGTTTCGGGTCGGTGGGCTTGGCGCTCTTCGGAGTGGGTGTGGCGGACTTGTCGGCCGTGGCATTCGTGCCGTCGGCGACCTGCGTCTTCGACCCGCCGTCGTCGCCGCCCTTGACCGCCGTGAAACCGACGAAGCCGATGACCGCGACGATCGCGGCGACCATGGCCGCCGTCCAGTTGGGTCCGCGCCGCTCGGGGCGGATGCGTTCCGCCTCGAAGAGCGGGGCCGCCGGCGTGGGTGCCGGGCGCCCGCCGTGGTCGGCGTCGAACCGGGCGAGCAGGGGGGCGGGGTCCAGGTGGACGGCCTTGGCCAGGGTGCGGATGTGGCCGCGGGCGTAGACGTCACCGCCACAGGGGGTGAAGTCGTCCGCCTCGATGGAGTGCACGATGGCGATGCGGACCCGGGTGGCGCTGCTGACGTCGTCGACGGTCAGTCCGGCCGCGATGCGCGCCTGCTGGAGCGCACGGCCGACCGAGGGACGGGTCTCTTCACGATCATCTTCGAACGGACGCTCGTCTTCAGGGGAGTTGCCGATGGACACGGGGGCGCCTTTCGAGCGTTTTAGCCGCCTGTGCTGGAGGTTCAGTCTAGGGGGGGTACGAAAGGGTGGGGCAACCGGACGGCGGACTTTGTACGCCATCGGAATGGCCGGACATCCCGACGGTGGAGCACGTGCTTGTTGTTTCCTTCAACTTGACGTACGCCGATGGGAAACGGTTGCTCAGTGATTTCTTACGGGTGAGTCACGATTGGACGACGGCGTCGGGGGCTGCCTTCACCTTTCCCCTTCACGCCTCCCCCTTCACGCCCGCCCCCCTGCACGGCTTCCCTTACGACTCCCCGCGAATCACGGCGAGCACGCCGTCCAGTTCGTCGGCCTTCACCAGAACGTCACGGGCCTTGGACCCCTCGCTGGGGCCGACGATGCCCCGGGACTCCATCAGGTCCATGAGCCGCCCGGCCTTGGCGAAGCCGACGCGCAGCTTGCGCTGGAGCATGGAGGTGGACCCGAACTGCGTGGAGACGACCAGCTCGGCGGCCTGGCACAGCAGGTCGAGGTCGTCGCCGATCTCCTCGTCGATCTCCTTCTTCTGCTTGCTGCCCACCGTGACGTCGTCCCGGAAGACGGGCGCCATCTGGTCCTTGCAGTGCTGGACGACCACCCCGACCTCGTCCTCCGTCACGAACGCGCCCTGCATACGGGTCGGCTTGTTCGCCCCCATCGGCAGGAACAGCCCGTCGCCCTTGCCGATGAGCTTCTCGGCGCCCGGCTGGTCGAGGATGACCCGCGAGTCGGCGAGCGAGGAGGTGGCGAAGGCGAGCCGGGAGGGCACGTTCGCCTTGATCAGACCGGTGACGACGTCGACCGACGGCCGCTGTGTGGCGAGCACCAGGTGGATGCCGGCCGCGCGCGCGAGCTGCGTGATGCGCACGATCGAGTCCTCGACGTCCCGAGGCGCGACCATCATCAGGTCGGCGAGCTCGTCGACGATCACCAGCAGGTACGGATAGGTCCTGAGCTCGCGCTCGCTGCCCTCGGGCGTCTTCAGCTTGCCGTCGCGGATGGCCTGGTTGAAGTCGTCGATGTGCCGGTAGCCGAAGGCCGCCAGGTCGTCGTAGCGCAGGTCCATCTCGCGAACGACCCACTGCAGCGCCTCGGCGGCCCGCTTCGGGTTGGTGATGATCGGGGTGATCAGGTGCGGGATGCCCTCGTACGCGGTCAGCTCGACGCGCTTGGGGTCGACGAGGACCATGCGCACGTCCTCGGGGGTCGCGCGGACCATGATCGACGTGATGAGGCAGTTGATGCAGGACGACTTGCCGGACCCGGTGGCGCCGGCCACCAGGACGTGCGGCATCTTCGCCAGGTTGGCCATCACGTAGCCGCCCTCGACGTCCTTGCCGAGCGCGACCAGCATCGGATGGTCGTCCTCGGCGGCCGCGGCGAGCCGCAGCACGTCACCGAGGTTGACCATCTCCCGGTCGGTGTTGGGGATCTCGATGCCCACGGCGGACTTCCCGGGGATCGGCGAGATGATCCGCACGTCCGGGCTGGCGACCGCGTAGGCGATGTTCTTCGTCAGCGCGGTGATCCGCTCGACCTTCACCGCCGGGCCGAGCTCGACCTCGTAGCGGGTGACCGTCGGCCCGCGTGTGAAGCCGGTGACGGCGGCGTCGACCTTGAACTCGGTGAAGACGTTCGTCAGCGAGGCGACCACGGCGTCGTTGGCCGCGCTGCGCGTCTTGCCGGGGCCCCCGCGCGTCAGGAGGTCGAGCGAGGGCAGCGCATACGTGATGTCGCCGGACAGCTGGAGCTGCTCGGCACGCGGGGGCAGCTCGCGCGGCGCCTCGGGCGCGGACTTGGTGAGGTCGGGGACCTCGGCCTTGAGCTTCTCCTGCCGGGGGCGCGCGGCCGGCACGGCCTTCGGGGCGGGGACCGGCGTCGACTCCTCGCGCTCCCCCACGGTGACGCCCTGGGTGAGGTCGGCGACCACCGGCGAGGGCGGCATGCCGTGCATGACGGCGCCGTCGAGCGCGGCGGCGGCCGCCGCGGCGACGTCCACGGCGTCCAGCGGGCGGTCCATGTCGGGCTGCGGCACGGCCGACCGGCGCGGGCGGCCACGACGCCGGGTGAGGGCCTCCTGCTCGGCGCCCTCGGGGTCGTAACCGTCGGAGGCCGGGCCGCGCCGCCGGGAGCGGGCGGGGGCGGGCAGCGACTCACGCCACTGGTCCTCGTACCGCTCGTCGTCCTCGTCGAGTTCGTCGAGCACGGGGTCGTCGATGATGCCCAGCTTCACACCGAGCAGCCGCAGCCGCTGCGGGATGGCGTTGACGGGGGTGGCGGTGACGACCAGCAGCCCGAACACCGTGAGCAGCACGAGCAGCGGTACGGCCAGCACCTCGCCCATGGTGTACATCAACGGGGTCGCCGCTCCCCAGCCGATGAGTCCGCCGGCGTCCCTTATCTCCTGCATGCCGGCGCTGCGGGCGGGCGCGCCGCAGGCGATGTGCACCTGGCCGAGCACTCCGACGACGAGCGCGGACAGGCCGATGACGATACGGCCGTTGGCCTCGGGCTGCTCGGGGTGCCGGATGAACCGTACGGCGATCAGCGCGAGCAGTATCGGCACGAGCAGGTCGAGCCGGCCGAACGCGCCGGTCACCAGCATCTCGACGAGGTCGCCGACCGGGCCGCGCAGGTTCGACCAGGTGCCCGCGGCGACGATCAGGGCGAGACCGAGGAGCAGGAGCGCGACCCCGTCCTTGCGGTGCGCGGGGTCGAGGTTCTTCGCGCCCTGCCCTATGCCCCGGAACACCGCGCCGACGGCGTGCGCCAGGCCGAGCCACACGGCGCGCACCAGCCGGTAGACGCCCCCGGTGGGACTGGGAGCGGGCCTGGGCGCCGGCTTCCTCACCACCGCCTTCCTGGCGGGTGCCTTCCTGGGGGGCGCCTTTTTCGCGGCGGCCTTGCGCACCGGAGCCTTCGCGGGAGCTGCCGCCTTCTTCGCGGGCTGCTTCTTGGCTGCCGAGGGACGTGAGGCCATAGGTGCGAGGTTACCGGTGCGGAGGGCGACGGACACGTGTGACCGCCGCTTCACCCGTTCGTGTCGCCGCGGGGAGGGCGCCGAGCTGACGCGCGCTCACGCGCCGGGCCCGGCGCGTGAGTCAGTTCTGCGACGGCAGGGACGACGCGGTGCCCGTACCCGGCTCCAGCGCGTCCAGCGCCCGCCGCAGGCCCGTGAGTTTGCGCTCCAGATGAGCCGCCGTGGCCACCGCGGCCGCGTCCGCCGACTCGTCGTCGAGCTGCTTGGACAGCGCCTCCGCCTGCTCCTCGACGGCCGCGAGCCGCGCCGACAGCTCGGCCAGCAGGCCCGCCGGTTCCTTCGCCTCGCCCGTCACGGCCTTGCCGCTGCCCTCCAACTGGAGCCGCAGCAGCGCCGCCTGCTCCCGCAGCTGGCAGTTCTTCATGTACAGCTCGACGAACACGGAGACCTTCGCGCGCAGCACCCACGGGTCGAACGGCTTGGAGATGTAGTCGACCGCGCCCGCCGCGTATCCGCGGAAGGTGTGGTGCGGCCCGTGGTTGATCGCGGTGAGGAAGATGATCGGGATGTCGCGGGTTCGTTCTCGCCGCTTGATGTGCGCGGCGGTTTCGAATCCGTCCATGCCCGGCATCTGGACGTCCAGCAGAATGACCGCGAAGTCGTCCGTGAGCAGTGCTTTGAGCGCTTCCTCCCCGGACGATGCCCGCACCAGCGTCTGATCGAGCGCAGAGAGGATGGCCTCCAGCGCCAGCAGATTCTCCGGCCGGTCATCGACCAGGAGGATCTTGGCCTTCTGCACCATGGCCCGCCCTCCTCGTCCCGGAAGTGCACCGGGCGCCGCCCCGGGGGACGACTCCTTCGCGCCGCCCGCCCTTGTGCCGGTCATGGTAGCCGCACCCCGCCTGTCGCCACACCCTGTCACCGCGATGTCACTGTGCACGTAGCAGAAACGTAGCGGGAGACCAGAAGGTTCCCGGAATCCCGTGCTTCTACACGACCTCGGCCACACTGAGTCAGCAACTCCGTGTGAACTCCCGCCTTCCCGTTCCGCGCGCGGGAAACCCGCTCACACGGAACGGGACCGTACTCCGCCCCTTCCCGTCCCGCCTCACGCCCCCCGCATCCACTGATCCATCACCGTCAGCAGGTGATCGGGGTCGACCGGTTTCGTCACGTAGTCGGAGGCGCCGGACTCGATCGCCTTCTCCCGGTCGCCCTTCATCGCCTTAGCGGTCAGCGCGATGATCGGCAGCCCCGCGAACTGCGGCATCCGGCGGATCGCGGTGGTCGTCGCGTACCCGTCCATCTCGGGCATCATGATGTCCATCAGGACGACCGTCACGTCGTCGTGCTGCTCCAGGACCTCGATGCCCTCGCGGCCGTTCTCGGCGTACAGCACCGACAGGCCGTGCTGCTCCAGCACGCTGGTGAGCGCGAAGACGTTGCGGATGTCGTCGTCGACGATCAGCACCTTCTCCCCGCCGAACCGGATGCCGCGGCGCGGCTGCGGCGCCGGCTCCGGCTCGCCGGCCGCCCACTGCTCCTGCGTCCCCCGGTACTCCAGCGCGGGCACACCCCGGCGGCGGCGCCGGAAGAGCGCGGCGGCGCCGTTCTGCGTCTCCTGGTACGACTTCACCTCGGCCGGCGTCTCGATCTCCACGTCGGACAGCTCGGACTGGTCGGCCCGGTCGTGCGCGGAGGCCACCAGCTCCCGGGCCTCCAGCGCGGGGGCCAGCTGCTGGTAGCCCTGCGGCGGCAGTTCGCTCGGGTGCAGCGGCAGGTACAGGGTGAACGTCGAACCGCGTCCGGGCTCGCTCTGCGCGTGGATCTCGCCGCCGAGCAGCTGGGCGATCTCCCGCGAGATGGACAGCCCGAGGCCGGTACCGCCGTACTTGCGGCTGGTCGTGCCGTCGGCCTGCTTGAACGCCTCGAAGATCACCCGCATCTTGCTGGCCGCGATGCCGATCCCGGTGTCGGTCACCGAGAACGCGATCAGGTCCCCGTCCGCGTCCCGCAGCGAACCCGTCTCCAGCAACTGCTCGCGGATCGCCACCGGAACGTCACCGCCGGCCGGCCGGATCACCAGCTCGACCGACCCGGAGTCGGTGAACTTCACCGCGTTCGACAGCAGGTTGCGCAGCACCTGGAGCAGTCGCTGCTCGTCGGTGTGCAGGGTGGCCGGCAGTTCGGGCGACACCCGCACCGACAGGTCGAGGCCCTTCTCCGCGGTCAGCGGCCGGAAGGTGGCCTCCACGTAGTCCACGAGCTGGACCAGCGCGATGCGGGTCGGGGAGACGTCCATCTTGCCCGCCTCGACCTTCGACAGGTCGAGGATGTCGTTGATCAGCTGGAGCAGGTCGGAGCCGGCCCCGTGGATCGTCTCCGCGAACTCCACCTGCTTCGGGGAGAGGTTGCCCTCCGCGTTGTCCGCGAGCAGCTTGGCCAGGATCAGCAGCGAGTTGAGCGGTGTGCGCAGCTCGTGCGACATGTTGGCCAGGAACTCGCTCTTGTAGCGCATGGAGACGGCGAGTTGCTCGGCGCGCTCCTCCAGGACCTGCCGAGCCTCCTCGATCTCGGTGTTCTTCACCTCGATGTCACGGTTCTGCTGGGCCAGCAGCTCGGCCTTCTCCTCCAGTTCGGCGTTGGACGCCTGGAGTGCCTTCTGCCGGTTCTCCAACTCCGCCGACCGCTCCCGCAGTTGCTCGGTCAGCTCCTGCGACTGCCGCAGCAGCACCTCCGTCTTGGTGTTGACGGAGATGGTGTTGACGCTCGTCGCGATCATCTCGGCGATCTGGTTCAGGAAGTCCTTCTGGATCTGCGTGAACGGCGTGAACGACGCCAGCTCGATGACCCCGAGCACCTTGCCCTCGAAGAGCACCGGAAGCACGATCACCTGCGCGGGCGGCGCCTCACCGAGCCCCGAGGAGATCTTCAGATAGCCGCTGGGCGCGTTCTCCACCAGGATCGTGCGCTTCTCCTCGGCGGCCGTCCCGATGAGCGCCTCACCCGGCATGAAGGAGGTCGGCATGGAACCCATCGAGTAACCGTACGAGCCGAGCATCCGCAGCTCGTACTGCTCCTCGCTCTCCGCGCTGACGTCCTTGCCGTCGAGCAGCGGCATGGCGACGAAGAAGGCGCCGTGCTGCGCGGTCACCACCGGCGTCAGCTCGCTCATGATCAGCGAGGCCACGTCCTCCAGGTCACGGCGGCCCTGCATCAGGGCGGAGATACGGGCGAGGTTGCCCTTGAGCCAGTCCTGCTCCTTGTTGGCGATCGTGGTGTCGCGCAGGTTGGCGATCATCTTGTTGATGTAGTCCTGCAGCTCCTGGATCTCGCCCGCCGCGTCGACGTCGATCTTCAGGTTCAGGTCACCGCGGGTGACCGCGGTCGCCACCCGGGCGATGGCGCGCACCTGCCGGGTCAGGTTCCCGGCCATCTCGTTCACCGACTCGGTGAGGTCGCGCCAGGTGCCGTCGACGTCCCGCACCCGTGCCTGCCCGCCGAGCTGGCCCTCCGTACCCACCTCGCGGGCGACCCGGGTGACCTCCTCGGCGAAGGAGGAGAGCTGGTCGACCATCGTGTTGATGGTGGTCTTGAGCTCGAGGATCTCCCCGCGCGCGTCGATGTCGATCTTCTTGGTCAGGTCGCCCTTGGCGATGGCGGTCGTGACCATCGCGATGTTGCGCACCTGACCGGTCAGGTTGGACGCCATCCCGTTGACGGACTCCGTGAGGTCCTTCCACGTACCGGCGACACCGGGGACGCGCGCCTGCCCGCCGAGGATGCCGTCCGTACCCACCTCGCGGGCCACCTTGGTGACCTGGTCGGCGAACGAACTCAGGGTCTTCACCATGGTGTTGAAGGTGTCGGCGAGCTGCGCCACCTCACCGCGCGCCTCGATCGTCACCGTCCGTGTCAGGTCCCCGTTGGCGACGGCGGCCGCGACCTGGGAGATGTTGCGCACCTGCACGGTCAGGTTGTTGGCCATCAGGTTGACGTTGCCGCTGAGGTCCTTCCAGATGCCCGTGACGCCGGGCACGTGCGCCTGGCCGCCCAGGATGCCCTCGGTGCCCACCTCACGGGCCACCCGCGTCACCTGCTCGGCGAACGACGACAGCTGGTCGACCATCGTGTTGACGGTGGTGACGAGCTCCAGGATCTCGCCCTTCGCGTCGACGGTGATCTTCTTCGACAGGTCGCCCTTGGCGACGGCCGTCGTGACCTCGGCGATCTGGCGCACCTGGATCGTCAGGTTGTTCGCCATGAAGTTCACCGACTGGGTGAGGTCCTTCCAGGTGCCGGAGACTCCCTGCACCTCCGCCTGCCCGCCGAGCTCGCCCTCCGTGCCCACCTCGCGGGCCACGCGCGTGACCTCCTCGGCGAACGACGACAGCTGGTCGACCATCGTGTTCAGGGTGTTCTTCAGCTCCAGGATCTCCCCGCGCGCGTCCACGGTGATCTTCTGGGACAGGTCACCGCGGGCCACCGCCGTGGCGACCTGCGCGATGTTGCGCACCTGTGCGGTCAGGTTGCCGGCCATGCCGTTCACGGAGTCCGTCAGGTCACGCCACACACCGGCGACGCCCGGCACCTGCGCCTGACCGCCGAGCCGGCCCTCGGTGCCCACGTCCCGGGCCACCCGGGTCACCTGGTCGGCGAACGCGGAGAGCTGGTCCACCATCGTGTTGATGGTGTTCTTCAGTTCCAGGATCTCCCCGCGCGCGTCGACGTCGATCTTCTGCGACAGGTCGCCCCGGGCCACGGCCGTCGTCACCTGGGCGATCTGCCGCACCTGGGACGTGAGGTTGCCGCCCATGAAGTTGACGGAGTCGGTGAGCTCCTTCCACGTACCGGACACGCCCGGCACCACGGCCTGACCGCCAAGCCGGCCCTCGGTGCCCACGTCCCGGGCCATCCGCGTGACCTGGTCGGCGAACGCGGAGAGCTGGTCCACCATCGTGTTCACGGTGTTCTTCAGCTGCAGCATCTCGCCGGAGACGTCCACGGTGACCTTCTGCGACAGGTCGCCGTTGGCCACGGCCGTCGTCACCTGCGCGATGTTCCGCACCTGTCCGGTGAGGTTGCGGAACGCGGTGTTGACGGAGTCCGTCAGGTCCTTCCACGTACCCGCGGCGCCCGACACCTGCGCCTGGCCGCCCAGCTCACCCTCGACTCCGACCTCGCGCGCCACCCGTGTGACCTCGGCACCGAACGCGGAGAGCTGGTCCACCATCCCGTTGACGGTGTTCTTCAGTTCCAGCATCTCGCCGGCCACGTCCACGGTGACCTTCTGCGACAGGTCACCGCTGGCCACGGCCGTCGTCACGGCGGCGATGTCCCGCACCTGGATGGTCAGGTTCCGGAAGACCGTGTTCACCGAGTCGGTGAGGTCCTTCCAGGTCCCCGCCGCCCCCGGCACGTTCGCCTGCCCGCCGAGCCGCCCCTCGGCACCGACCTCGTTGGCCACCCGGGTGACCTCGTCCGCGAAGGTCCGCAGCGTCTCGGTCATCTGGTTGATCGTGTCCGCGAGCTGCGCGACCTCGCCGCGCGCCGACACCGTGACCTTCTGCGACAGGTCACCGTTCGCGACGGCGGTCGTGACCTGGGCGATCCCGCGCACCTGGGCCGTCAGGTTGCCGGCCATGAGGTTCACCGAGTCGGTGAGGTCCTTCCACACACCCGCCACACCGGGCACCTGCGCCTGGCCGCCCAGCTCGCCCTCGACACCCACCTCGCGCGCGACCCGCGTCACCTCGGAGGAGAAGGACGACAACTGGTCGACCATCGTGTTGACGGTGTTCTTCAGCTCCAGCATCTCGCCGGCCACGTGCACCGTGACCTTGCGCGACAGATCACCCTTGGCGACGGCGGTGGTCACCAGCGCGATGTCCCGCACCTGGGCCGTCAGCCGGTAGGCCATCGTGTTGACGGACTCCGTGAGGTCCTTCCACGAGCCGGACATCCCGCGCACCCGGGCCTGTCCGCCGAGCTTGCCCTCGGTGCCCACCTCGCTGGCCACGCGGGTGACCTCGTCGGTGAACGTCGACAACTGGTCGACCAGGTTGTTGACGGTCCTGCCGACCTTCAGGAACTCCCCGCGCAGCGGATGCCCGGTCCCGTCCGGGGCCTGCGTGCGCAGCTCCATCCGAGGCGACAGATCGCCCTCCGCCACCGCGGACAGCACCCGGCTGACCTCGGACACGGGCCGCGCGAGATCGTCCACGAGGGCGTTCGAGGCGTCGATGGCGGCCGCCCAGGAGCCCTCCGAGGAGCCCGTCTCCAGCCGTTCCGTGAGCTTTCCCTCACGGCCCACCATCCGCCGTACCCGCGACAGCTCACCCGTGAGGTGGAGATTGCGGTCGGCCACCTCGTTGAAGACGGCCGCGATCTCCGACATCACCCCGTCGCCGGACACCGTGAGCCGCTTGCGGAAGTTCCCGTCCCGCATGGACACCAGGGCGGCCAGCAGCCGGTTCAGGGCTGCCGTGTCCACCGGAGTGGTGCCGTTGCGTGGTGTACGCCGGTTACTCAGGGACTGTCCGCCTTTCGCGCGCGTTTTGGTGCCCCGCGTCGCTTCGCCAGACTCCACTGTGTCCCTCCCGCAGGGGTCGACCGTTACCGCTGTGCTCCGGCATCCCTGGTGGGCGTACCGGTTACTGCCGCGTGGTGGCGCCTGATGCCGCGCCCCACCGCGTTCTCCGGCCGGGCATGACGAACCACGTCACGGGGTTGCTGCCCGCCATACGCGGTGGACACTCGGCCTGCCCGGACCTTCTCCTGAAGCCTGCCCAGTGTTTCACCCCGGCCGAACCAGGCCATAACAGTTCGGCAGCTTCGCACATCGTCCGCACACCTCCGGGCGGAAACACCGGTGACCGGCATCCGCACGGGCAGGGAAGGTAAGTAACCTTGCATGCGGCTGTCCAGCCACGCCGGTCCGTCCGGCCTGGGCGGTGGCACGAAACGAGCGGGCATCGGAGGGGCGGCCGCACACATGACCACCGGACTGATCCCGGGGGAACAGCCCTCGGACCCCCGGCCGACCGGAACACTGCCGCAGCAGCGGCACGAACCGGTCGGCCAGGCAGCCCTGCACGCCGACAACCGGTCGAGGAGTTCAGTGATCACCGCGCGCGCGGCCGCCAGCTTCGAGCCCCTCGGACGATCGGTCGCGAGCGCCCGCTCCTTCGTCCGTGACACCCTCCAGGGCTGGGGCTTCGCCGACATCATCGACGACGCCGTGGTCCTCACCAGCGAGCTGGTGACCAACGCCGTGGTGCACGCCGGCACCGCCGCCGACGTCCTGTGTCTGCGCAGCGACGACGGCGTACGGATCGAGGTGGCCGACCACTACCCCGAGCGCGAGATCCCCCTGCAGGGCTCGCCCGTCAACATGGGCAGCCCCGACCGCGAGGGCGGGCGGGGCCTTCAGCTCTGCGCGGCGCTGGCGGGCCGCTGGGGGGTGGAGTACACGCCCACCCGCAAGCAGGTCTGGTTCCAGCTCGCTCTCCCCGGCCGCCCGGTGGGCGCCCGCGCCGCCGGCCCGCTGCTGCCGCCCGAGCTGCTTCCGCTCGCCGACGGCCGGGTCCGAGTCGCCGTCGTCCAGATCGACCGCACCGGCGCCATCACCGCCTGGAACGAGGACGCGGAGGAACTCTTCGGGTACGCCGCCGAACAGGTCACCGGCAAACCGCTGACCGACCTCGCGGCCTGGCCGCACACGCCGGGCACCGGCACCGGCATCGCGGACGCCCTGCGGCTCTCCCGCTGGGAGGGCAGCTACGGCATCAGGGACTCCAACGGCCGGGTCAGCTCCGTCTACGCCTCACACCTCCGGGTCCGCGACACGACCGGCGAGCCCTCCACGGTGTGCCTGCTGGTCCGGGACCACGAGCGGGCCGTCCTGCAGACCCCGCTGCGCATCCCCGTCACCGACACGGGTGGCGTCTCCGACGGGCAGAACGCCGACCCCTTCGAGGTGTTCATCGGCTCCCCCGCCCCCGACGACCTCGACGGCCTGCTCCAGCGCACGGTGGAACGCGCCCGCGACATGCTCGACGGCGACTCCGCGTTCCTGCTGCTCGCCACCGACGACGAGACGGAACTGGAGGTCCGCGCCTCCACCGGCCTGCCCTCCGCGCGCCAGCGGTTCGCCCGCGTCCCCGTCGAGGCCGGTCCCGGCCGCTACGGCTCGGCCCGCATGCCGGCCGTCCACGAGGACCTCTCCGCCGTACCGGGTGCCGTACCGCTCCTCAGCGGCACCGGCATGCGCTCGGTCGTGACGGTCCCCCTGAAGGTCGAGGGCCGCCTGACCGGCTCGCTCGGCGTGGCCGCCGAAGGCCCCGGCAGATACTCGAACGAGGAGGCCCTGCGCCTCCAGTTCGCCGCCGACCGCATCGCGCTGGCCGTCGAGTCGGCCCGCCTGGGCGAACTGGAACGCCTGCGCCGGGGTTCCCTCAGCTTCCTCGTCGAGGCATCCGACCTGCTGGCCGGCACCCTGGACCGCGATCAGACCCTGGCCCTGATGGCCCAGATGACGGTCCCGACCCTCGCCACCTGGTGCGCCGTCTACACGATCGCCGACCAGGCGTCCGAGCCGTACCTCTCCTACGTCCTGCACGAGGACGAGGAACTCATCGACGGCATCAAGTCCCTGCTCTCCAAGGTCCCGCCGCCCGACCCGGTGCCCACCCCTGGCGCCCGCGTCTGGTCGGCGCCCGGCGAGGCGGCGCACCGCGCGGCCCTGCGCAGTTCCATGCGCAGCCTCGGGCTGAGCGGCGGCCCCACGCACCAGGTCGCCTCGGGCATCGGCCCGACCCTCGCCACCGCGTCCGCGGTCGGCGGCGAGACGGTGGTCCTCCCGCTGGTCGCCCGCAACCGGGTCATCGGCATGCTGACCCTGGGCAAGCCCACCGACGAACACTTCCGCCAGGAGATCCTCGAACTGGCCGAGGACCTGTCCCGACGGGCCGCCCTGGCACTCGACAACGCCCGCCTGTACTCCGAGCGCACGGCCATCAGCCAGGCCCTCCAGCGCAGTCTCCTGCCGCCCGAACTCCCCATGATCGAGGGCGTCGAGGTGGAGGTCATCTACCGCGCGGCAGGCGAGGGCAACGAGGTCGGCGGCGACTTCTACGACCTCTTCCCCATCCGCGACGGCGCCTACGGCTTCGCCATCGGGGACGTCTGCGGCACCGGCCCGAACGCGGCAGCGGTGACGGGCCTGGCCCGCCATGCCCTGCGGCTCCTCGCCAGGGAGGGCCTCAGCGGTCCCGCGGTCCTGGAGCGCCTCAACTCCGCCATCCTCGACGAGGGTGCCCGCAGCCGCTTCCTCACCCTTCTCTACGGTGAGTTGTGGCCCCAGCCGGACGGCAGCGCGAAGCTGAAGGTCGTCTGCGCGGGCCACCCGCTGCCGCTCCGCCTCCGCCAGGACGGCACGGTCGAGCCGGCCGCCGAACCCCAGCCGCTGCTGGGCGTCATGGAGGACCTGGAGCTCTACGAGGAGACGGTCACCCTCGATCCCGGTGACGTCCTGCTCTGCGTCACCGACGGTGTGACGGAACGCCGGGAAGGCACCCGCATGTTGGGCGACGACGGCCTCAGCGACGTCCTGACGACCTGTACCGGTCTGACGGCCGGCGCGGTGGCCGCTCGCATCATGCGCGCGGTGGAGCGCTTCGCTTCTGATGCCCCGTCCGACGACATGGCCATTCTGGCGATGCGCGTACCGGGTCTGCAGAAGGACTGAAAGAGGGCATGCGAAAGGCCCCGCCCGAATGGGCGGGGCCTTTTCGTCGGAGCCCCCAAACGGAATCGAACCGTTGACCTTCTCCTTACCATGGAGACGCTCTGCCGACTGAGCTATGGGGGCCGGTCACCCGGCCGAGGTTTCCCTCGTGGCAACGGGATAGATCATACCCCGGCGGGACCGCTGCTCCCAACCACGATCATCAGTAGGCCGTCTGCAGCAGGCCGCCTAGCGCGTTGCAGGCGCCCACGATCCGTTGCATGTCCCGCTTGGTCAACGCGGCGTCCACGGGCAGCGCGAGAGTCTCGTCGGCGGCCCGTTCGGTGTCGGGCAGCGACAGGCACCGGCGGAACTCCGGCAGCCGGTGCACGGGCGTCTTCACCGGCACCCGGCAGTCGACTCCCCTGCCGCGCAGGGCCCGTGCGAAGGCGTCCCGGTCGGGCCGTCCGTTGCCGGGCACGCGGACGACGTACTGCTGGTAGGTGTGCCCGTCCCCGTCGTCGGGCGTCAGCACGCCTCGCAGCCGCGCGTCGAGATAGGCGGCCCGCTGCCGCCGCTGCGCGATCTCGTCGTACGGCGGCTCGGATTCGCGCTGCTGGAGCACCAGCAGCCCGTGCCGCTGCCCGACGTCGTGCAGCCGCGCCATGTCGGCGGGCCGGCCGAACCGGTGGACGACAACGACGGCCGCCGTCCGGGGAGTTATGGAGGCCTCGACGGCGGTCGCGTCGAGGCAGTACGTCGCCGGGTCTATCTCGGCGAACACGGGAAGCCCGCCGGCCAGCACCACGGCCTCGGCGACTTCCACGTTCCCGAAGGCCGGTACGACGACCTCGTCACCGACTCCGACGCCGGCGGCCCTGAGCATTGCTGCAGTACCCATACCGTGCATGCTGGGCGCGGAACGTGAACTGCAGGTGACGCACAACAAAAAAGGGTTGGACCCTGAACCGAAGTTCAGGATCCAACCCTTTTTGAATAATTGTTCGGCGGTGTCCTACTCTCCCACAGGGTCCCCCCTGCAGTACCATCGGCGCTGTAAGGCTTAGCTTCCGGGTTCGGAATGTAACCGGGCGTTTCCCTCACGCTATGACCACCGAAACACTATGAAACAGACAACCGCACCGTTGTGTGGCACAACGGGGTTGTTCGTGGTTTCAGAACCAACACAGTGGACGCGAGCAACTGAGGACAAGCCCTCGGCCTATTAGTACCGGTCACCTCCAGCGGTTACCCGCCTTCCAGATCCGGCCTATCAACCCAGTCGTCTACTGGGAGCCTTAA